>CAZIBK010000067.1:0-7677 GCA_964537125.1 uncultured Oscillospiraceae bacterium | reverse complement strand
GTTACGGGAGAACCGTGCGGGTTCTTCCGTGCGTGTCGACTTTGTCGACACGCACAAGAGAGCCATAAAGGCTCTCTTGTGTGTTCATCAAAATTATTTGCTCTGTCCGTAATAAGCGTTTGCTCCGTGCTTGCGAAGGAAATGCTTATCAAGAAGATAACCGTCCACATCCTTAATTGCAGGATTGAGCAGCTTTGTGTTAAGCGCCATCATAGCAACCTCTTCCATGACAACCGCGTTATGAACTGCCTCCTCCGGCGACTTGCCCCATGCAAAGGGGCCGTGGCTGTGTACAACAACTCCGGGAATAAACTCAGGATTAGCTTCAAGCTTCTTAAATGTTTCGATGATGACAAGCCCCGTGTTAAGCTCATACTCCCCTTCGATTTCATCCTTTGTAAGAGGACGTGTGCATGGTATTGCGCCGTAGAAATAGTCGGCATGTGTCGTTCCGAGAGGAGGAATACTCAAGCCTGCCTGAGCCCATGTGGTAGCCCATCTTGAATGAGTATGCACCACGCCTCCGAGAGAAGGATATTCGTTATAAAGCGCAATATGCGTGGGCGTATCGGAGGAAGGTCTGAGATCGCCCTCCACTTTGTTTCCTTTAAGGTCGAGAACCACCATATCGGACGCCTTCATTTCATCGTAGGAAACACCGCTCGGCTTAATAACGATAAGTCCCTTTTCGCGGTCTATTCCGCTGACATTGCCCCATGTATATGTTACAAGGTTCTTTTTCGGAAGTTCGAGATTTGCCTGTAAAACGGCTTCTTTCAGTTCTTCAAGCATTTATATCACTTTCCTTTGTAATTTTTTATTAACCGAAGGGATTTTCGTCCTTATAAGGAATAGACGCGGGCTGATTATATGCGACATCCTCTACGCCGAGAAGCTTCATTGCCGCAAAAAGGGTCTTCCCTGCGTGTGCAAACGCTATACCGGCATGATGCGGATACTGCTTTGCAATGAGAACATGACGGTAGAATCTCCCCATGTTCGGAATTTTGAACACGCCTATGCCGCCGAAGCTCTTGCAGTCGATATCCGCAATCTCGCCCTGAGCGACATAGCTTCTGAGCTCACTGTCCTTTGTGGACTGGAGACGGAAGATTGTACATGCACCGGGAATAAGGTTTCCTTCGAGAGTGCCGCGCGTGATATCGGGCTCCGTGTCGGGTTCGAGAGAACGCTTCATAATTCTCTGGAAGCTCATTGTGCCGCAGGTCAGGCACTCCTTAGCGGTATTGCCGCAGTGGAAGCCCATGAATGTATCTGTGAGAGTGTAGCCCTTGAATACTTCGGGATTGCTTTCAAACATATCCTTCGGAACCGAATTGTTGATATCAAGAAGTGTTGCCGTTTTCTGCGTTGCGCAGGTGATTATGTACTCGGAAAGCGCGCCGTAAATATCAGTCTCACACGCTACGGGGATACCGCGCGACGCAAGGCGGCCGTTTACATAGCAGGGTACAAAACCGAACTGCGTCTGAAATGCGGGCCAGCACTTATTTGCAAACACGAAATACTTACAGGCTCCCTTGTTCTCTTCCGCCCAGTCAAGAAGGGTAATCTCATACTGCGCAAGACGGGGAAGAATGCCCGCATAGGGATTCTTAGCGCCAAGCTCCGCAGCCATTTCTTCTACAATGGCGGGAATACGCTCATCACCCTTGTGTGCGTTATATGCGGCGTAAAGGTCAAGCTCGCTGTTCTCTTGAATTTCAACTCCGAGTGTTTTGTAAAGAGGTGAAATAGGCGCGTTACATGCCATAAAGTCATACGGACGCGGCCCGAAGCTGAATATCTTAAGAGAATGAAGACCTATAACCACTCTTGCGATATTTTCAAAGGATGCAATCATTTCCGCAATCTCGTCGGGCGTACCTACGGGATATTCGGGGATATAAGCCTTTACCCCTCTGAGAGAAAGATTGTAGGATGCGTTAAGCATACCGCAGTATGCGTCGCCTCTGCCGTCGATAAGATCGTCCTGACTTTCCTCCGCCGCCGCAACAACCATAACGGGGCCGTCGAACTTCTGAGCAAGCATTGTTTCGGGGATTTCCGGACCGAAGTTTCCGAGATAGAGTACAAGAGCGTTTGCTCCCGCGTTTTTAAGCTCCTCCAAAGCGTTGAGGGCATCCGTCTCATTTTCGATAATTGTGTCCGCAACGTACACATTTACAAGACCTGCCTTGGCGCACTCCGCCTTTACCGCTTCCTTGCGCTTAGCGCTGAGACTGATGGGAAAACAGTCGCGGCTTACCGAAACAACGCCTGTTTTTACTACCGGAATGTTTATCATATTTTCTGACTCCTTTGTATATTTATTCTGCTGCGTCCTCAACAGTGATGCTTTTGGTAATTTCAACCGCGTCAACATAGATATTAACGCATTTTACCGTAAGCCCTGCCATTGTTTCAACAGCATTTTTAACGTGATCCTGAATCGCGGAAGCGATTTCCCTTATCCTTGTTCCGAATTTGACCGTAATATGGATATCAACAACAACCTGCTCATCAACAATCTCAACCTTTACTCCCTTGCCCGGAGTTTTTTTTGCGAGAATTTCACCCAAACCGCCGCCGGATGTTCCGAGCATAGCTATCCCCTCTACCTCCTGCGCGGAAATAGAAGAAATTATCGAGATGACCTCCTCGGAAATCTTGATATTGCCGCCTTCGTTTGAAACATAATTATAGTTCACAGCATTTTCCTCCGTTATCTGATATTTTTATATAACACAACACGACCTTTTATATTAGTATAACAATCCGCGTGAAAATAATCAAGCTTTTTTGCCTATTTAATTTCAACAACTTTGATTTTTTCCGGCGGAATAGAGGTTTGTTCCGTCACTATTTCTGTTATTACGGCGACCTGCGCCTCGTCAAGGCTTTCCGCCTTTACAACAACGTTTGCCCGTGAATTGTTTATATAACATACCGCATCCTCAAAGCCCCTCGCCTTTATCAGATTTTCTATCGCGCTTTCAATTTCCGTATTGTCCGCAAGCTCCAATATTCCCTCCTGAGCCGACTGCTTTGAAGCGGCGTCTGCGTTTTCGTTGTTGATTATGGAATTAAATGTCTCAATGGATTTGCTCCTGCCGCTCTCGCGCTCAAGACGCGCCGAAGCAAAAAAGTCTTCGGAATTACTGCCCTCCTCGACTGCTTCCTCCATGTTAGACACAAGCTTTGCCTCGCCCATGTATCCGCTTGACACTTCCTCGCTTTCCTCTCCGTCCTCATCGCCGCCGTAAACAAAGTTGAGATAACCCGCAAAGCATATTAAAACCGCGAGCATAACAAGTGTAAGCTGTTTACGCTTGAATACCATCATTTATCGGACTCCCTTTCAAAAACCTTGATTTTATGCGTTTCCACACCTAAAAGCGCGCTTACCGCCTCTGTAATTTCTTCTTTTACAGTACTGCTCTTTCCGCCGTCGGCGGCAACTATAACCCCCTGTATCTCAGGGTAGAACTCTTCAATTACCTCGGTCTCCTCGCCTCCTCCTTTTTGACTCAATATAACGGTTTTTTCACCGCTGCCGTCCCCATCCTTCGCAAGGCTTTTTTGTCCGTAATTTTTTGCCGTGACCATTACCTCTGCCTTGCCCACTCCCGCGATTTTGGGAAGGATTGCTTCAAGACGCTCCTCAATGAGCGCGCAGTAATCCTCCTCGTTCTCCGCGGGCTCGGCAGCCTCCTTATCGGGAAAAAACGACGGCAGCAAAAGCAGCAGTATTCCTGTCGCTCCCAATATGTATATTAGCCTTTTCTTCGGAATATCCCCGATAAACCTTTTAATATTGTTTTTCATCATCTCCGCCTCCGGATATTATAATATTTTCACAGCCGAACTCTTCCGCAAGCTCGGCTCTTTTATTTTCAACATTATTTACCGATTCGATTCTTACGGATTTTACGCTCCCGTCAGAGTTTATCTCCGCATACGCCTTTGACCCTTCGCCGCAAATCTCCCTCGCTCTTTTTTCGACGTTTTCGCGGTGATATGATAATATGTAGGCTCTGCTTTGCGCCGCAAGCTCCTCCTCGGTATACGCGCTGTCAAAGTCGAACTCAAATTCGGGAAGCTTCGCGCCCTTTATAAACGGCGATATCATTACCGATATCATTACAAAGCCCATCGCAAGACGAATGTATTTCTTCATGCACCCTTCAGGCATTATCATTTCACATGCCACCGCAAGAAAGACAGCGCCCGCAATCCCCGATATAAAGCTTTTTATCATCCTCTCACCCCTACGATTATTGAAACCGCGATTATCATCATCACCGCCGTCGATATCACCGCCGCGTTTATCATGCTGAGCGAATCTCCTATGGCGCTCAGCGCCAGCACGGTTTTCTTGTCGGCAACCGGCTCGCAGATTGCGCTTCCGACTCTAACGGATAAAATCACTGCGCCTATCTTTATTACAGGCGTGGCGCAGATTGCCGCTATAGCAACTATCCCCGCCGTTCCCACTGCGTTTTTCAAAACAAGAGAGGCGGACGCCACCGCGCTCATTGCATCGGATATGGAGCCTCCGACAAAGGGAACCATGCTCGAAACCGCAAATTTTGCCCCCTTTGCGCCGAGTCCGTCAAGAGAAACGGCGGCAAAGCCGCTTATACTCAATATTCCCGTAAAAAGCGTCATGACTATACCCACAATAAAATTGTATATTTTCTTTATCAGCTCTCTGAGTCCTCCGAGCTCTATCGAATCCGACAGTGTATCCAAAAGCGAAATCACAAGATATATAACCGAAGCCGGTATAAGTATTTTTTCAAATATTACCGCAAATACGTTGCACATCATAAGCACAATAGGATGCGTTATGCTTCCGGCAACGGTAAATCCGCTTCCTGCCATCAGCGTTATCAGTATCGGGAGAATCGCTGCCATTATCAGCGTCATATCCGATGTAACGGCCTTCGCATATCCGCACGAGTCCGCAAATATCTTTGTCCCAAGCCCCGTAATAACGGCAATACAAGCAATGCTTGAGGCGTTGAATCCGTCCTTTCCGAAGGCGCTTCGCAGATTTTCCGTCACGGCTCCGAGCAGAACTATCGCTATTATTACCGTCATGACCTTTACTGCCGTATACATCTCGCCTGCAAATATTTTCATCAGCGTATCAAACACCTTGTCCGGCTTAAACACATTTTCACCCGAGGCTATATCGTTCACAAAGCCCGAAAAGCTGAAGGAGGGGAGTGCGTTTTCCATCCACTCCATCCCCTCGCCGCTTATCATATCAAGCTCAGGTATGTCGATAATATCCATTTTTTATCACTCCAGTAATCCGAGTATCAGCGAAAACACGTCTTCAATTATCGGGAGAGCAATTATTGCCGCCGATATTTTTCCCGCCGTCTCCACATGGGTTGACAGCGCCTTTTCCCCCGCGTCCGCACAAATGTCAGAGGCTATCTGCGTCAGGTATGCTATGCCGATTATTTTCACTATCGGCACAAGATATTCCTCCGATATGCCGCCGGCGTCCGCGAAGCTTCGCATATCCTCCGCAAAAAGGCAAATCCTCGGAATTATTCCCGAAAAAATTAAAAGCGCCGCCGCCAGCGTGACTGCCAAGGCGTAGTCGGGTCTTACCTGTTTTATGTAAATTGCGGCAAAGGCGGCTGCAAGGGCAGCGGCGCAGTAAAGCGCAATATTCATAGCCCGAACACCGTCTTTACGGTTGTGAAAAGCTCCCCAATCTTCTGTACGAGTATCACCAGTACCACCACAAGCCCCGCGAGGGTCGTCATTAGAGCCTGCTCTTCACGTCCCGACCGCACAAGGAGCTGATTTAAAACAGCTACTATTATCCCCACTCCGGCAATCCGAAAAATCAAATCAATATCCATCCTCATCCGTGCCTTTCTTCTCAAAGCAAAATTATAACTAAGCCTATTCCGGCAAGAACTCCGCCGCTGCGGTAAAGTCTGCCCTTTGCTCCGCGCTCCCTGTCCGCCTCCCGTATACTCTCGCCCAGCCGCGATATCAGAAGCGAAACATTCGATATCTGTCCGCTTACATCCTCCGCATCAAGAGCGTCCGCATACGCGTAAAGAAGCTCCCTGTCCTCATCTCTGAGCTTATGCGTCCCGCTTACGCTCTTTTTCAGCGCCTCACGGGGCGGTACTCCTTCTTTTATATATTTTGCCGCCGTTCCGAAAACGGGACCTCTTGCGCGGAAGCATTCCTCAAATACGGGCATTCTGTATTCCATGTCGCATTTTATGTATATTGCGTACTGTTGTATTTCCCGAAGAAGCTTTGCCCTGTCGCCAAGCTCCTTTGCCATTAAAGCTCCCGCCATTACCGAGGCAAAGCATACCGTTAAAGCGCCTGTCAGCTTTATCATTGACAACATCGTATCACCTTTTCTATCGAACCGATTCTCCCTTGCGGGGACAAAACTATTATTCTTTCAAAAACATTGTTTTCGGACAGCGACCTTAATGCCGGTCGCCTCAAAATGTCCTTTTCATCGTAGCCGTGAGAGGTGCATACTATTTTCACGCCCGCGTTCATCATTTTAAGTATCGCCCGCTCGTCCTCCTCTCCGCCTATCTCGTCCGTAAATATCGCGTTCGGAGCCATAGAGCGAAGAAGCATCATTATCCCCTCGCCCTTGGGGCAGGCGTCAAGTACAACGCTGTATTTCCCTATGTCGTTTGTAATTTGACCTCCTGCGCTTCCGGCTATCTCGCCTCTTTCGTCAATTATTCCGCACCTTACGGCGTTTCCGCATTGCCGCGCCGCGTCGCGCAGTATCGTCGTCTTGCCTCTTGACGGCGGCGCAACGATAATCGTGTTATAAATCCTGCCTCCCTCCATTATGTACGGCATTACCGAATCCGCACATCCCTTTACCTCGCGTGAAATTCGTATATTAAGCGCGGTAATGCTTCGCATATGCGAAACTGCCCCCTCCTCGCTCAATACGACGCTTCCGCAAACGCCCGCTCTGTGACCGCCCTCTAAGGTTATAAATCCTTTTTTTAATGTCGATTGGTTCGCAAAAATGCTTCCCCTGCACATCCTGTCAACAATTGAGGCGATAAGCGCCCTCGTTATGAGAATATCCGATTCGATTATTTTTCCGTTCACCGCCGCAAAGAGGTTTCTTTCGGAAATAAGCGTTATATCGCTTACACTGTCGCCGAAAACGGACAGCCACGCATTCATTTCTTCGGTCAGGTATTTTTTATAATTCATTTGCACCGCTCCTCACAGTAAATATATTTGGACAACGTGTTTTTATGCAAATAAAAAATATCCCCTCAAAAAGTTTTCGGAAAACCCTTTGAGGGGATATTTCAGTTAGTTATTATCGGGAGTTTTTTGCTGCTGTTCGTTCTTCTTCTGCTGCTTCTGATTCTGCTGGTTCTGCTGATTCTGCTGCTGATTCTGCTGATTTTGTCGGTTCTGCTGATTTTGCTGCTGATTCTTGTTAGACACACAAATCACCTCCAAAAACAGTATTACCGATTTTCTCGCGTTTAATCCGATTTTTCAGATAATCGTGTATTCAAGCATTTCATAATGCAGCCGGCTTCCTATGTCAATGCCTGCCGGAAGGAGCGCCAAGGCGATAAACAGTTCTTCGCCGCTCTCCTCCTCCTTTAAATAAGCATACTCGCCTTCAAT
>CAZIBK010000066.1:0-7804 GCA_964537125.1 uncultured Oscillospiraceae bacterium | reverse complement strand
ATTTTTGCTTATGGTATAATAATACCTCAAAAATATTAAAAAGTAAACATATAGGTATAAAATATTTATGAACAGGGAAAATAAACGTAGAATTCCCGATAACGATAAGGAGTAGATGGCTGTGCAAGAAAATTCAAACAAGAGCAAGTTGGTCATATATATAGCGCTGTCGCTGGCGGTTCCGGCGGCGCTTGTTTTCGGCATATATCAGACAACGAAAGCAAACGAGTATAAAAACGACATACGCATGGACTATCAGAGAGTATTCACTGAAATGACCCAGTATGTCGATGATTTGGAGCTGTCGCTCGAAAAAAGTATGTTTGTAAACGACCCCGAACAGATGATAAGGCTGTCGGGGGAGATATACCGCCAGGCGTCAAACGCGAAAGCAAACCTTGCCCTTTTGCCCCTTGAAACGGAGCCGCTTGAAAAGGTGTCGGAATTTTTGTCCCAGGCGGGCGATTACGCATACTCCCTTTCAATGAAAATGCTCGAAGGAGCCAAAATTACAAAGGAGGAGTACGACAATCTGAAAACGCTGTCGCAGTACGCCTCGATCCTGTCGCAGTCGCTGGATCGCGACCTCGAAAAAATGTTCGTCGGAACGCTCAACGTTGAAGACGCGGCAAAGGGGGCGGAGCTGTCGGGAATAAATGCCGCCATGGGAGAGATAGAGGAGCAGATGCACGACTATCCCGCGCTTATTTATGACGGGCCGTTTTCTTCGCATCTGACCGACCGCGCAAGCGTGCTTGTTTCCGAGCTTCCCGAGATAACGGCGGAGGAGGCCGCCGCAAAAGCGAAGACCATAGCCGGGGATATCGAGTTCTCGGTCAGCGAAGAGCCGGGAGTTTTGCCCATGTATTATCTTTCGGGGCAAAAGGAGGACGCGGCCGTGACGCTCGGCATTACAAAGCAGGGCGGATATCTTGAATACTTCCTTTCGGACAGAGCGGTCGGAAACCGGAGTATAGATATGGCAGAGGCGAGGCTTATCGCTTCCGCATACCTTGAGAATATCGGATATCCCGACATGAAGGAGAGCTATTACGAAACCGTTTCCTCGGTAGCCGTAATAAATTATGCCGCAGAGCAGGAGGGATATACGATTTACCCTGATTTGATAAAGGTCAAGGTAGCCCTTGACACGGGCGAGGTTATCGGCGTTGAGGCGCGGGGCTATATCATGTACCATCGGGTTCGCACGATACCGGATGTAAAGGTGTCGGACGAGGATGCGAAAAGCAAGGTGAACCCGAATGTGGATATAGTCGGCATCAGCCGCGCGGTAATCCCCCTTGACAACGGCAGTGAAAAATTCTGCTGGCAGATAGAGGGCAGAATAGAGGACAGGCGCTGCCTTATTTATGTGAACACGCAGACAGGCGCGGAGGAAAAGCTTTTGATGCTTATCGAATCGCCGAGCGGAACACTTGCGGTCTGAGGGCTTACTGCCTGCCCTTGACCTTCAGACGGTTGATGGCGCGGGCGAGCTTTGCGTGAGCGTCGCGGTCTTCAATTATTGAGCGCTTTTGCAAAATCGCCTCTTTAGCCTCTGCGGCGTCGCGCTCGGCACGGATTTTGTCAATTTCGTCGGGGCGCTCCGCAGTGTCAACAAGGATCAGCACATCGTTGTCCTCGACCTTTACCAGCCCCTCGGAGACGGCGGCAATTTCCGCAGTGCCGTCGGGAGCGGTAAAGGTCATTTCGCCTGTGACAACGGCGGCAATCATATTCATGTGGTGGGCTTGTATGCCGTACTGCCCGTCTCCGATGGGAACGACAAGAGAAATACATTCGCCCTCGTAGAACGGCTTGTCGGCGGAGTAGACGCTGAGCTTAAAGCTGTCCATTAAAGCTCACCGACCTTTATTTTTTCAGCCTTTGCAATTACATCGTCAAGCGTACCGACGTTATAGAATGACGCTTCGGGATATTCGTCCATATCGCCGTTTACAATTGCCTCAAAGCCGCGAAGCGTTTCCTTAAGGGGAACATAGATTCCCGGTATGCCCGTGAATTTTTCCGCAACGTGAGTGGGCTGAGCGAGGAAACGCTGAATCTTTCTGGCGCGTGTTACGGTAAGCTTATCCTCCTCGCCCAATTCGTCCATACCGAGTATGGCGATAATGTCCTGAAGAGAGCTGTATTTTTGAAGTATCTCCTGAACCTTTCTCGCAACAGTGTAATGCTCCTCGCCGAGAATATCAGCCTCAAGAATACGGGACGTGGACTCCAGAGGATCCACCGCGGGGTAAATGCCCTGCTCGGCAATCTTACGGCTGAGAACGGTGGTTGCGTCAAGATGCGAGAAGGTGGTTGAGGGAGCGGGGTCGGTAAGGTCGTCGGCGGGAACGTATACAGCCTGAACGGAGGTTACCGATCCGTTTTTCGTGGAGGCAATCCGCTCCTGAAGCGCTCCCATTTCCTCCGCAAGGGTGGGCTGATAGCCGACGGCGGAGGGCATACGCCCAAGAAGCGTCGACACCTCGCTTCCCGCCTGCACAAAGCGGAAGATGTTGTCGATAAAAAGAAGAACATCCTTATTTTCACGGTCGCGGAAGTATTCAGCCATTGTAAGACCGGAAAGAGCAACTCTCATTCTGACGCCGGGGGCTTCGTTCATCTGCCCGAATACAAGGGCAGTCTTGTCGGCAACGCCGCTTTCGCGCATTTCCTTCCAAAGGTCGTTGCCTTCGCGGGAACGCTCTCCCACGCCTGTAAAAATGGAATATCCGCCGTGCTCCATGGCAACGTTATGGATAAGCTCCTGTATGAGTACGGTTTTGCCGACTCCGGCGCCGCCGAAAAGACCTATTTTCCCGCCCTTGGGGTAGGGGTCGAGAAGATCTATGACTTTGATCCCCGTTTCAAGAATTTCGATGGCGGGGCTTTGCTCCTCAAAGGAGGGAGCCTTGCGGTGTACGCTCCACCGCTCGTTTTTGCTGTCTACGGGCGCGCCGCCGTCAATCGGATCGCCCAAAACGTTGAACATTCGCCCGAGGGTACATTCGCCCACGGGTACGGTTATACCTGTTCCGTTTGCCGACACCTCCATGCCGCGCGCAAGACCCTCGCTTTCCGCGAGCATGATACAGCGGACGGTGTGATGCCCTATATGCTGAGCGACTTCCATAACTCGCTCTCTGTTATTCAAAGTGACAGTTAACGCCTCGTTTATTTTCGGAATCTGCCCCTGATCAAATTCCACATCGACAACAGAGCCTGATACCTGAACTATTTTTCCTGTCATTGTGAGTTTTACGCCTCCTTTGAATTATTGTGTTTTCTTTTAAGTGATTTTGCGCCCGAGGAAATTTCCGTTATTTCCTGTGTTATGACGCTCTGGCGGATATGGTTATACTGAACGGAGAGCTTTTCGATAAGCTCCCCGGCATTGCGGTTTGCCGAATCCATTGCGGTCATGCGGGCGTTTTGCTCGCTGCAGAAGCTGTCGATAAGGGCGCTGTATATGTAACCCGAAACATAGCTTGGGACGATGTTATCCAGCACATCTTCGATGGAAGGGTTAAACTCAAAGGGAACGGTGACCGCTTTTTCCTTGGCGGGCGATATAAACTGTGCGCGGTGGAAGGGCAGAAGCCTTGAAGAACGCACCTCGGCGGTCATGCCGTTGACCATATCCGTATATATTATATAAATTTTTGAAAGCTCGCCTCTGCCGAAAAGATCCAAAAGTATCGCCGCAATCTCCCTTGCGCGGCGAAGAGTGGGGTTTTGCGCCGTATACAGAAAGCTTTTTTCGATGGGAATACCCCGCGAGGAAAAGAACTGTCTGCCGTATTCGCCCACCACAAAGAGCTTGGGCGAGGGGTGCTGAGCCATCATTCGCTGCGCCTCTTTGATAACGTTTTGATTATATGCGCCCGCAAGCCCCTTGTCGGCGGTGATGACGAGGTACCCGTATGCGCCGGGAAACTCGCGCACGCCGTCGGCGGGGTAGAAATACTTGTTGTCTATATTTTCAGAAATTCGGAAAATACGCTTGATTTCATTCTGAAGGGCGCTGAAATAGGGACGCGTGGTGTCAAGGTCGGATTTGGCTTTGCGCAGCTTGGTAGACGCGATGAGATACATTGCGTTTGTTATTTTTTGAGTATCGCGCACGCTTGCTATGTGGTTTTTTATCTCTTTGGCGCTTGCCATATATCATCACCGCACCTTCCGCTCCGAAAGAAATTTCTCGGCTGCCGAAATGATGCTTTCCTTAAGCTCGGATGTGAGCTGACAGGTGGATTCAATTGCATCGCAGATATCAAAATGCGCCGTTTCAAAATGCGCCAGAAGCTCTGAAAGCACACCTGAAACCTCGTTCGGAGAAATATCCTGCATCATGTGGTTCAGAAATACCACGAGCGTTATTACCTGCTGATGCTGCGTATACGGATGATACTGCCTCTGCCGGAGCATACGCATAAGCCCCTGCCCGTAAACAAGCCGGCGAAGGGTAGCGTCGTCAAGGTCGCTCGAAAACTGTGTGAACACTTCCATTTCGCGGTACTGCGCAAGGTCAAGCCTGATTGCGCCAGCCGCCTTTTTCATAGCCTTTGTCTGCGCGTCGCCGCCCACACGGGAAACCGAAAGCCCGACATTTACCGCAGGCCGCTGACCCGAGAAGAAGAGGTCGCTTTCAAGGAAAATCTGCCCGTCCGTTATGGATATGATATTTGTGGGGATATATGCGGAAACATCGCCTGCCTGCGTTTCTACTATGGGAAGGGCGGTCATGCTGCCGCCGCCTCTTTCCTCGCTAAGACACGCGGAACGCTCCAAGAGCCTTGAATGAAGATAGAACACGTCTCCGGGATATGCTTCACGCCCGGGTGAGCGGTCAAGAAGAAGACTCAGCGAACGGTAGGCAATGGCGTGCTTTGAAAGGTCGTCGTAAACTATGAGCACGTCCTCGCCCTTATCCATGAAATATTCGCCCAAAGCACAGCCCGCGTAAGGGGCTATGTACTGAAGCGGCGCCGCGTCGCTTGCGGAGGCGTTGACAACAATTGTGTATTCCATCGCGCCGCGTCGGCGGAGGTTTTCAACAAGCTGCGAAACACTCGACGCCTTCTGACCTATCGCGACATATATACATATGACGTTTTTGCCCTTTTGATTTATAATCGTATCAATTGCAATCGCGGTTTTGCCCGTCTGACGGTCGCCTATAATAAGCTCGCGCTGACCGCGCCCTATGGGGAACATGGAGTCAATTGCGAGAATACCTGTTTCCAAGGGTGTGTTTACGCTTCGGCGCTCGATGATTCCGGGAGCGGGGTTTTCGATGGGACGGTATTCGTCTGAGGGGATATCGCCCTTGCCGTCTATCGGAACACCGAGGGAATTTACAACGCGCCCGATAAAGCCCTCGCCCGCGGGAATGCCCGCGGTTTTGCCCGTGCGCTTTACGGCGCTGCCCTCGCAGACGTCGCCGTCGGCGTCAAAAAGTATGCAGCCTATTTCGTTGCGGCGGAGATCCTGCACCATGCCGCGAACGCCTGAGGAAAAGAGAAGTATCTCGCCGTAGGCGGCGTTTTCAAGCCCCTCGACTGTTGCTATGCCGTCGCCCACGCTTGTTACAACGCCGACCTCCTCCGCAAGAGCCTGCGGCGTCCATGATTTGACGGTTTCCTTGAGAAGGGGAATGATATTCCCGTCTGAGGCGGGGACATGGGTAAGAACATCTTTGAGCTGTCGGAAACGTCCGTTTACGCTCCAGTCATATACTTCCGCGCCGACTTCAAGGACAAAGCCGCCGGGAAAGGCGTCGCTTTCTTCCCATACAAATTCCGTATCCGCGCCGTATTTTTCGGCAATAAAGGATTTAAAGCGTTTTTCCTGCTCCGGCGAAGGAGGAGAGGAGGAGCGCAGGATGGCAGGTTTACTCATTTGCTTCACTCCCTTCGGCGGCGCTCAGAAAGCGGTCAAAGACCTCGGAAGCTCCGGCGTTTATGACAAGCTTCTCCGTGGCGTCGGCGACGAGAGAGGATATTTCGCTCTGAGCCGAGCTGAGAATTTTTTTCTTTTCAAGCTCAGCCCTCTCCTGTGCGGAGGAAATTATCTGTGCGGCCTCGTCCTCCGCCTGATTTATCCGCCTTTGGGTTACCTCCTCCGTTTCGAGGCGCGCCCGCTCCTTTTTCGCCGTTATCTCAGATTCAACCTCGGAGAGCTTTGATTCGTATTCAGCCTTGGCTTTTTCGGCGTCGGCAAGCTTTTTCTCCGCGTCCGAATCCATACCTTTGTAATAGTCGGCGCGCTTCTGCATGAAATCCTTGACAGGCTTATAAAGAAGAAAATACAGTACGGCAAAAAGAATGAGGAAGTTCAATAAGTGAAGACATATCTGCTGCCAATCAATGTTCAATGGCACATTCATTTTATTCCACCCGCCTTACAGTACAAATACGATAAGGATAGCGACAATAAGAGCATAGATAATCGCTGTTTCGACAAATACAAGACCGAGCATAAGCGTGGTGCGGATTTTACCGTCGGCTTCCGGCTGACGGGCAACGCTTTCCGCGGATTTTGCGATGGCGATACCCATGGCTATTGCGCCGCCTGCCGAGGCAAGTCCTATGCCTATACCTGCCGCCATTGCCTTTGCGCCGAGGGAACTTGCGGAAGCAGCCTCGCTCGCGGCGGAAGCATCGTCAGCGGCAAGAGCGCAAAAGGGCAGCGCCAAGAGCGCAAGTATCATTGCGATAACAAGTATCGCGGAAATTTTTTTAACAGTTCTTTTCATGGTTGATAACCTCCATTTTTATTTTGTTTTTAGCCGGCGGTTCGGAAACCTCGCCGTAGAAGAGAGCGGTAAGCATTGTAAGTACATATGCCTGTATGAGCGCATGAAGCACTGTGAACAGCACTCCGACTATGACAGGCAGAACAAAGCTGAGAGCGATATTGTAATATACAAGCTCGGTTACGAGAGCGCCCGACAGCAATGCTCCGAAGAGACGGAAGCTCATTGATATGGGAAGCGAAAACTCCTTCAGCGTCAGCCCCACGCCGCGAAGGCGGTTGCCTATGATACCTCCCGATAAAATTACAATGTACGACAGACAGCCCAATGCGATAGCTCCGTTTATATCCGACAGCGGCGCCGGCAGGGAAACAGAGACGGAGCGGGTTGTAACTGCCTGAAAGCCGAACATTTCAAACATCGTTCCTACAAATATGTACGTTCCTGCGGCAAATACGTACGCTCCGAGGAAACCGTTTTGATGAGGACTGTTCCCCTTTGCCAAGCCGTCGAAAAGACCTACCGCCTGCTCTAAGAGCAGCTGAAATTTGCCGGGTACATATTTAAATTTCGGGATAACGAAAATACGGACGATAAGCGAAAATACAATGATGACGCCCGTTACCGTAAATGCGGAAATAAGCCCCGGATTTACATCCATCAAGCCGAACAGGCTGATTTTGTTAGTCTCGTGCAGCACGGAATCCCGCATTATGCTCTGTATCGATTCGGTTTCGCCCGTTTCGCCTGCGGTAAGGATTATCCCGACTACAAGCAGAGCCGCAATTGCGGCAAAAACGACGATGCTGACTGTTCTTCTTTTCTTACTCATAATAGTCATCTCCTTTCATTGACAACGGTATATGCAACAATGTATAAATCCGCCGCCCGCGGATAATTCCCGAAGACGGCGGATTAAAGGCAGAAGGCAAGCTGGCGCCCCCTTTGACATCATTACACTCGACTTGTATTATAGCACAAATAAACCAATTGTCAAGCGGTTAAATGCCGTAATTTTAAATGCGCGAATTTTGAAATTTT
>CAZIBK010000065.1:0-7819 GCA_964537125.1 uncultured Oscillospiraceae bacterium | reverse complement strand
CGAGAAGCAAATGCTTACGCATTTGCTTCTCTGTATTTTGTTTATTCCGCCGCGGCGGGTTCTTCCTTTGCTGCGGGTTCCGCAGCTGCCGCCTCGTCCGGAATGGTTATATATTCCGCCGCATCGTCATCGACTTCAATTTCAATGTCGCGGTACATGGGAACGCCCGTACCTGCGGGGATGAGCTTACCGATAATAACGTTTTCCTTAAGACCTACAAGCGGATCCGTCTTGCCCTTGATGGCAGCGTCCGTAAGAACTCTTGTAGTCTCCTGGAAGGAGGCTGCCGAAAGGAACGAATCGGTCGCGAGAGCCGCCTTTGTGATACCGAGGAGAAGCTCCTTCCCCTTCGGAGGCTCCTTGCCCGCTTCCTCAAACTCCCTCACTATTTCGGGGAATTTGAGCCGATCCACCGTATCGCCTACAAGATAATCGGAATCGCCCTCGCTCTCTATCTTTACCTTTCTCATCATCTGGCGGATGATAACCTCGATATGCTTATCCGAAATATCAACGCCCTGAGAGCGGTAAACCTTCTGAACTTCCTTTACAAGGTACTGCTGCACGGCCTCTATCCCCTTAATTCTGAGTATGTCGTGGGGATTGATGCTTCCCGCCGTCAGCGCCTCGCCGGCTTCAACCGTGTCGCCTTCGGCAACCTTAATGGTTGCGCCGAAGGGAATAAATATCGCCTGAGATTCAAGGGTCTCGTCGTTTGTAACTATAACCTCTGTCCTGCCCTTTGCGCGCGATATCGCGACCGTACCGGCTATATCCGTAACTATTGCAACGCCCTTGGGCTTTCTTGCCTCGAAAAGCTCCTCTACACGGGGAAGACCCTGCGTGATATCGTCTCCGGCAACGCCGCCCGTATGGAATGTGCGCATCGTAAGCTGAGTGCCGGGCTCACCGATAGACTGAGCGGCAATTATACCTACCGCTTCGCCTATGTTTACGAGTTCGCCTCCGCGCGCAAGGTTTGCTCCGTAGCATCTCGCGCATACGCCTATCTTGGCGCGGCACGCAAGCACGGAACGGATGAGAACCTCCTTCACGCCTGCCTCGTCAACCGCCTTTGCCTGATCCGAATCCATCATCGTGTTTGCGGGAACGATAATTTCTCCCGTTTCGGGATCCGCAATATCATATACGTTTACTCTGCCCACAAGTCTTTCCGCAAGAGATTCAATCTCTTCCTTGCCCTCGTATATCGCGCTTACAACGATGCCCTTGTCCGTGCCGCAGTCCGTTTCACGGATGATAACGTCCTGAGATACGTCAACGAGCCTTCTTGTAAGGTAGCCCGAGTCGGCTGTTCTGAGCGCCGTATCGGCAAGACCCTTTCTCGCGCCGTGAGTGGAGATGAAGTACTCCAATATGTTAAGCCCCTCACGGAAGGAGGAACGTATCGGTATTTCTACCGTGCGGCCCGATGTATCCGCCATAAGACCTCTCATACCCGCCAGCTGACGTATCTGGTTCACACTGCCGCGGGCTCCCGAGGTAGCCATCATATATACGTTGTTGAACTCGCCGAGGTTGTCGATAAGCGCCTTTGTAATCTTGTCGTTCGCGTCCTGCCATGTCTTGATGACGCTGTTGTAGCGCTCCTCGTTCGTGATAAGACCGCGGCGGTAAAGCTTCGTTATTTCCTCAATCTTTTCCTCTGCGGCGGCAAGCTGCTCCTTCTTTGAGCCGGGGATTGCCATATCGGATACGCTTATTGTGATAGCGCCCTGAGTGGAGAACTTGTAGCCCGTGTTCTTGATATTGTCAAGCACCTCAGAGGTTTTTGTCGTGCCGTGAACCTTGATGCACTTGTCTATTATCTTTGAAAGAACGCCCTTTGTAACTGTCTCCGTGACCTCCAGCCGATAACGGTTTTCCTCCTTGTCGCGGTCCGTTACGAAGAGGTTTATATCCTGAGGAACGTTGGCGTTGAAAATGAGCTGACCTACCGTGCACTCTATAATTTTCTCGCCGCCGAGCTTCTTGTATTTAAGCTCCTGCAAATCCTCATTGCCGACCCTTACGCGTATGGGCGAATGAAGACCGACATAATGCGCGTCATACGCAAGCATTGCCTCCGTAATGGAGGAGAACATCTTGCCCTCTCCCGGCTCGTCATGCTTAACAAGCGTCAGATAGTAGCTTCCCAGCACCATATCCTGCGTGGGAACGGTAACCGGCGCGCCGTCCTGAGGCTTTAACAGATTGTTCGCGCTGAGCATGAGGAAACGCGCCTCTGCCTGAGCTTCGGGCGAAAGGGGAACGTGAACCGCCATCTGATCGCCGTCGAAGTCCGCGTTGAACGCCGTGCAAACAAGCGGATGAAGTCTTATAGCGCGTCCCTCAACGAGAACCGGCTCGAACGCCTGAATACCGAGGCGGTGAAGCGTGGGCGCACGGTTGAGCATTACCGGATGCTCCTTGATAACGTCCTCAAGAACGTCCCAAACCTCTATCCGCGCTCTTTCCACCATTCTCTTTGCGCTCTTTATATTGTGCGCCGTGCCGTTTTCCACAAGTCGCTTCATAATGAAGGGCTTGAAAAGCTCTATTGCCATTTCCTTCGGAAGACCGCACTGATATATCTTAAGGTCGGGACCTACAACGATAACGCTTCGTCCCGAATAATCGACACGCTTGCCCAGAAGGTTCTGGCGGAAGCGTCCCTGCTTGCCCTTCAGCATATCCGAAAGGGATTTGAGGGCGCGGTTTCCGGGACCCGTCACGGGTCTGCCGCGTCTGCCGTTGTCGATAAGCGCGTCTACCGCCTCCTGAAGCATTCTCTTCTCGTTTCTCACGATGATGCCGGGCGCGCCCAGCTCAAGAAGCTTTTTAAGACGGTTGTTTCTGTTTATAACTCTTCTGTAAAGGTCGTTGAGGTCGCTCGTGGCAAATCTGCCGCCGTCAAGCTGGATAAGCGGGCGGATGTCCGGCGGAATTACCGGTATAACGTCAAGAATCATCCATTCGGGACGGTTCGAGGACTTTCTGAAGGACTCCACTAATTCAAGCCTCTTCGCGACCTTCGCCTTTTTCTGCCCCGTCGATGCTGCCATTTCCGCCCTGAGCTCCGCCGAAAGAGCGTTCAGGTCGATATCCGCCAAAAGCTCCTTTATAGCCTCCGCGCCCATACCCGCGCGGAAGTGATTTCCGTACTTTTCCGAAAAATCGTTGTATTCCTTTTCCGTAAGAGGCTGCTTCTTTTTGAGGTCGGCGATATTGTCGTCCACCTCAAGCACAATATACTGTGCAAAATACAGCACCTTTTCAAGCACTCCGGGGGAGATATCGAGCATAAGACCGATCCTCGACGGAATACCCTTAACATACCATATATGGGAAACAGGAGCCGCAAGCTCTATATGTCCCATTCTTTCGCGGCGAACCTTCGCGCGCGTAACCTCAACGCCGCAGCGGTCGCATATAACGCCCTTGTGTCTGATTCTCTTGTACTTGCCGCAATGGCATTCCCAGTCCTTCTGCGGTCCGAATATTCTTTCGCAGTACAGACCTAACGGCTCGGGCTTAAGCGTTCTGTAATTTATAGTTTCGGGTTTCTTGACTTCGCCGTACGACCACTCGTTCTTTATCTTTTCGGGAGAAGCCAAGCCGATTCTGATAGAGCTGAAAGTTTTAAAATCCATTTATACTCACCGTAATTTCCTTTCTTCAAGTGTCGGCAAATTGCCGCAGGAATCGGGGAAAGCCTGTCTTCCCCCGGCATTATTCCTTTTCATCCGAAAAGAGGTTGGGAATAATATCCCCGTCTTCGATAGCCATAAGCTCCTCATCTGTAGGCTCGATTTCAAAATCATCGTCCGAATCCAAACCCGAATTTCCGTCCAAATCCAAATCCGAATCGATTGAATATTCGTCCTCATCCAAGGGCGATGCTTCGGAGTCCGATTTTTCTTCAAGGAGACTGTTAAGCATTTCGTCCTCATCCACTGTAGTGAAGCCGGAGCTTGAACTGAATCCGTCCTCAACCGTTTTCATATTTTCATCGCGGTATTCCTCGCCCGGAACGTCGTCGTCATCATCTATGGCCTTAAGGTCTATGACGTTTCCGTCCTCGTCGAGTACCTCCACATCAAGAGCAAGCGACTGAAGCTCCTTAACCATAACCTTGAAGGACTCGGGGATTCCCGGCGTGGGAACGTTTTCGCCCTTAACAATAGCTTCATACGTCTTAACTCTGCCTGTAACATCATCCGACTTGATAGTGAGTATTTCCTGAAGTGTATAAGCCGCTCCGTAAGCCTCAAGCGCCCAAACCTCCATCTCGCCGAATCTCTGACCGCCGAACTGAGCCTTGCCGCCGAGAGGCTGCTGCGTGACGAGCGCGTAGGGGCCGGTGGAACGCGCGTGAATCTTATCGTCTACAAGGTGATGGAGCTTAAGATAGTACATATAGCCTACCGTTACGGGGTTGTCAAACGGCTCGCCGGTGCGTCCGTCGTAGAGCGTCGTCTTACCGTCGCTTCTTAGACCCGCCTTTTCCAAAAGCTCGCGGATATCCTCCTCGTTTGCGCCGTCGAATACGCTCGTTGCGACCTTGAATCCGAGCTTCTTTGCCGCCATTCCCAGATGAACCTCAAGCACCTGACCGATGTTCATACGGGACGGAACGCCCAGCGGATTCAGCACGATGTCAAGCGGTGTGCCGTCGGGAAGGAAGGGCATATCCTCAGCGGGAAGTATCCTTGATACAACGCCCTTGTTGCCGTGACGGCCCGCCATCTTGTCGCCGACGGATATTTTTCTCTTCTGTATAACATAGCAGCGCACGACCTCGTTTACTCCGGGAGGAAGCTCGTCGCCGTTTTTCCTTGAAAATACCTTTACCTCTACTATAATGCCCGATTCGCCGTGCGGAACGCGCAGAGATGTATCTCTTACCTCTCTTGCCTTTTCGCCGAAAATGGCGCGGAGAAGCCTCTCCTCGGGCGTAAGCTCTGTCTCGCCCTTGGGCGTAACCTTGCCGACAAGGATATCTCCCGCGCGAACCTCCGCGCCCACGCGGATAATACCTCTCGAATCGAGATCCTTAAGCGCGTCCTCGCCCACATTGGGGATATCGCGCGTTATTTCCTCGGGGCCGAGCTTTGTATCGCGCGATTCCGACTCGTACTCCTCCACATGTATGGAGGTAAACCAGTCGTCGCGTACAAGATGCTCGTTAAGAAGCACGGCGTCCTCGTAGTTGTAGCCCTCCCACGTCATAAATCCGATGAGTACGTTTCTTCCGAGGGCTATTTCGCCGTTGTCCGTCGCGGGACCGTCGGCGATTATGTCTCCGCTCTCCACTCTTTCGCCCTTTGAAACTATCGGGCGCTGATTTATACATGTGCTCTGGTTTGAGCGCTTAAACTTCAGCATACGGTAGCTCTTTACCTCGCCGCTGTCGCCTCGGATAACTATTTCGTCCGCGTCAACCTTTTCAACAATGCCGCCCTCGCGCGCGAGGATAACGTCGCCCGAGTCTCTCGCAGCCTTGTATTCCATGCCCGTGCCTATAATGGGCGACTGCGGCGTTAAAAGCGGAACCGCCTGACGCTGCATATTTGAACCCATGAGGGCGCGGTTTGCGTCGTCGTTTTCAAGGAAGGGAATCATAGCCGTCGCGACCGAAACAACCTGCTTGGGCGAAACGTCCATGTAGTCTATTACTCTCGCGGGGACTTCAAGGATATCCGCGCGGTGCCTTGCGGAGACCTTGCCGTGTACGAATTTTCCGTTTTCGTCAAGCGGCTCGTTTGCCTGAGCGACAACATAGTTGTCCTCAACGTCCGCGGTCATATATTCTATCTCGTCCGTTACTATACCCTCGCCCTTTATAACCTTTCTGTAGGGCGATTCGATAAATCCGTACTCGTTTATCTTCGCGTAGCAGGAAAGCGAGCTTATAAGACCTATATTCGGGCCCTCGGGGGATTCTATCGGACACATTCTGCCGTAATGGGTGTAGTGAACGTCTCTTACCTGGAAGCCCGCTCTCTCTCTCGAAAGACCGCCCGGTCCCAGCGCGGAAAGCCTTCTCTTATGCGTCAGCTCCGCGAGCGGATTGTTCTGATCCATGAACTGCGACAGCTGCGATGATCCGAAAAATTCCTTTATGGCAGCAACTATCGGTCTGATATTTACAAGCGACTGCGGCGTTACGATATCCAGCTCCTGGGTTGACATTCTCTCCTTAACGCCCCTGTCCATTCTCGCAAGACCGATTCTGAACTGGTTCTGGAGAAGCTCGCCCACGCGGCGGAGACGGCGGTTTCCGAGATGGTCGATATCGTCCACCTGCCCTACGCCGTCCGCAAGGTTTGAGCCGTAGTTAATTGAAGAAAGAATGTCGTCAACCGTGATGTGCTTCGGAACGAGGTCGTCTATCTTCTGCTTCATCGCGCGCCTTATTTCATCTTCGGTGTCGCAGTCCTCAACTATTTCCTCAAGTACAGACCTTACCACCTTTTCATGCGTTATATCCGACACGTCAAACGGAAGCAGCAGCGACGGCTCTATCATGTTGTTTGAGAAAACAACTACGTCCTTGCCCTCAACGTTCAAAACAACGCGGTTGATACCCGCCTTTTCAATTTCCTTAGCCTTTTCGAGCGTTATCTTCTCGCCCTTTGCGGCGAACAGCTCTCCGCTTTCGGGATCGACAATGTCCTCGCCCGCGGTATGATTTGCGATTCTTCTTCCTATGGCAAGCTTTACATTGTACTTGTATCTTCCGACCTTCGCCAAGTCGTACCTTTTCGCGTCAAAGAAAAGGTTTGTAATAAGCGTCGTCGCGCTTTCCACCGTCGGAGGCTCGCCCGGGCGCAGCTTGCGGTATATTTCGAGAAGACCGTCCTCGCTGCTCTTTGTCGGATACTTGTCAAGCGTTGTGCGAAGACGGATATCGTCTCCGAAAAGCTCGAAAATCTCAGCGTCGGTTTCAAGCCCGAGCGCCTTTATCAGAACCGTTACCGGCAGCTTTCTCGTTCTGTCTATTCTCACATGGTAAATGTCGTTTGAGTCCGTCTCGTACTCAAGCCATGCGCCTCTGTTCGGTATAACCGTTGACGATATGAGCTTTTTACCGCTCTTGTCGAACTTCTGTTCAAAATATATTCCGGGCGAGCGCACCAGCTGTGTTACAATAACTCTCTCCGCGCCGTTTATGATAAACGTGCCCTGCTCCGTCATGAGCGGAAAATCGCCCATGAAAATTTCCTGTTCCTTAATCTCGCCCGTCTCGCTGTTTATAAGACGCGCGTTCACTCTGAGCGGCGCCGCGTAATTCACGTCGCGCTCCTTACATTCCTCAATGGAATATTTGGGTTCCTCGTCAATTCGGTAGCTTCCGAACTCAAGACGAAGATTTCCCGAATAGTCCGTTATCGGGGATACATCATGAAAAACCTCCGCGAGTCCCTCATTGATGAACCACTCGTAGGATTTTCTCTGCAAGTCGATAAGATTGGGCATTTCCAGTACCTCTTCGATTTTGGAAAAGCTCATCCTCTCGTTTTTCCCTAATTTTATCGGATGCAAACCTATCACCTCTTCAAAATATTTTTTTAATATTTAAAAAAGTCACGCACCCTTGGGCTGCCGAAATCAATTCCTTCGTCAAGCATTATAATATGCTCCCCGCCCCTTGCAAAAAGTATAGAATGTACCCTCCGCCATGCGCAAAAAGCTCTTGAAAGCCGATAAATCCTTTTGCGCTCCTTTTGGTGCAGTTTTATATTATATCATCAAGATCCCCGCTTGTCAACGGCTTTTTCCCAAATTTTCCGCTGTAAAAAGCGCAAAAAGGCGG
>CAZIBK010000064.1:0-7940 GCA_964537125.1 uncultured Oscillospiraceae bacterium | reverse complement strand
TTTGATGTGATTTTAGTGTGATTTTTGTGATTTTGTTTTGACTGTTTCGGAAAAACGCGTCCAGATTCCCGCATAGAGAATGTTCCGAAGGATTTCGGCGTTTTCAATGAGAGGAAGCTTTTCAAATTCGGCGGCACATTCGGCAGCCATCATATTGAGAAGATTCTCACATTCTTTATCAAATTCACTCGCGGAGTAAAGCCCGATAAGCGGATTCGGGCGGTTATGCCTTATATCGCCCTCAATATCGTCGTAGGAATCGAGAATATATATAAATTTTCCGAGGTAAAAGCCGATATTGTAAAGAGTTTTGCGCCATATATCGTCCTCGGGAGTAAAGATGATTCCGCATATATCGCCGAAGGCGTTTGCGTTTTCCTCAAGGGAACCGTCCTTTTCAAGGCGCGATATTTCGCCGAGCAGCTTTTTTATGCCCGCGGCTTTTTCGGGATATTTAAGCGCGGTTTTTTTCTTCCCCGAACGGAGCAGGGCGGCATAGATAAGCTTTGGTATGCTTTTGTCGTCGCGCCAGTCGTCGATACATTTATAATACGAAAGAAGTATCGACATATCGGCGGCATAAGAAGAATACTTATCCGTTATTTCGCAATGCTTTTTAAAGGGGTGGCAGACGCACCGCGTACAGCGCGGCAAGCTCTCCGGCTCGTAGAGAGAATTAAGAAGCATGGACAGAAACGTCATATCATAAGTCAGGGAAAGCGCGCCCTTATATCCGAAGCCTCGGCGGAGCGAGGAGCAAAGACCGCAGTAGTATGCGCGGTATGTGTCAAATTCGCGGAATTTTAATTCCGCTTTGTTTGGTACAACATATCCGAACATCAGCTTTTAGCCTTAAAGGAATTGCCGCAGGGGCAGCGGAGTGTGATATGACCCTTGCCCTTTGGCACACGGAGAATACGTTTGCATTTTGGGCAGAGAAGAAGCTTGTTTTTGCCCTTATCGTTCCATTTTGCTTTTATAAGCTTTGTATAAGGGGAAATTTTGCCGTAAAGCGGCATAAACACATTGTTTTCGCGCCTTCTCGCCTCAAAATTTTTGGAGAAGGTTCTGTAAAACGCGAATATTACAGCCGCAAGCGCAAGAACATAGAGTACGCCGTGAAGAAAAAAACGAGAAAGTATGAGAAGAATTACAGCCGCGGCTATGAGCATAAAATTCAGCTCGTCGCCGCCGTAGCGTCCCGCCATAAATGAACGAAGCTTGTCTTTCATGTAGTATCCCCCTTAGTTTATTTCTTATATAATAAATTTAATTATTTTATTGCTTATTGACGAATTGTAAATAAAATATGAATTGGAGTGCAAAAACCGTAATTTGCGGTTGATTATTTCATCAAATGAGAATATAATCTATGAAAAAGGGGAAGTGGTTTGATGGCGAAAGAAAAAAAGCAGTCGTTTATGATGAATGTGCTTACGGTCGTTTGCTCGCAGGTGCTGATAAAGCTTTTGGGCTTTTTGTACCGCGCGGTTATTACCAATATCGAGGGCTTCGGCGACGCGGGAAACGGATATTACAACTACGGTTACCAGATATATGTGCTGCTTTTGGCAATATCCTCCGTCGGCATACCGAACGCCATAGCGAAGCTTGTTTCCGAAAGGTGCGCGACCGATGATTTCAAGGGCGCGTACCGAATATTCCGATGCGCGATTGTTTTGTTTACGATAATAGGCGGAGCATTGGCGGCGCTTCTGTTTGTGTTTGCACCGTGGATTGCGGATGTGATTTGCGATACGCCGCCCGTGGTGCATACTCTTCGCGTGCTTGCGCCCGCGCTTTTGTTTGTGTCGGTTTCAAGCGTTATCAGGGGATTTTTCCAGGGAATGCACAACATGAAGGCTACAAGCACAAGCCAGGTTATAGAGCAGTTCATAAAGAGCGTTTCGACAATTCTCATAGTTCTTGCCATCGCGGGCGCTCCGGCGGAATACATGGCTGCCGGCGCAACGCTTGCCACAACCCTTTCAACGGCGCTTTCGCTAATATATCTTTTCGGATTTTACGCGGCGAACAGAAAGGATATCAAGAGGAGGCTGGCAGCCGCGCCGGATATAGCAAAGGCGTCGTTTTTTAAGATTGCCAAGGGCATACTCTATGTGTCAATCCCGATATCCCTCGGGTCAATAGTCGCAAGCTTGAACCGCGTACTCGACCTTATGACGGTGGTGCGCGGATTGGAGACGGCGTTTGCCGGGATTATTCCCGATGCGGACGCGCTCAATGCAGAGGCGATAAGGCTTTCGGGAATGTTGTCAAAGGGAGATGTTATAATAAATCTTCCCCTTGCGCTTAATATTGCCTTTTCAACCGTGCTTGTGCCTACGGTTGCGGGCGCGCTGGCGACCGGCGACAGAAGGACTGCCGGAGAGAAGGTGTCGTTTTCGCTTTTGGTGTCGGTAATAATCGCCCTTCCCGCAACGGCGGGGTGCATGATACTCTCGAACAGGATTTTTCATTTGATATACCCGAACGCGCCGGAGGGCGGGATTCTCTTTGCGATAAGCGCAATAACAATATTCTTCTCCGCGATAACCCAGACCAACAGCGGAAGTCTGCAGGGCATGGGAAAGGTGTTTGTTCCGGCTATAGGTCTTATTATGGGCGGCGCGGTAAAGCTTATAATAAATCTTACGCTTATACCGATTCCCGCTATAAATATTTACGGCGCGCCGATAGGCTCCGTACTCTGCCAGATGATCGCGTGCGCGGTGACATTTACGGTGCTTAAGAAAAACCTCGGCTTTAAGCTTGACGCGAAAAAGTACCTCGGCAAGCCGCTGGCGGCTACGCTTATTATGAGCGCCGCGGTATTCCTTGTATCGAGGGCGTGCGCGCCGATTGTCGGAACGGATATTTCCACACTGCTTTCAATCGGGGCGGGGATTATAGTTTATGTGATTGCCATTTTCCCGATACTGAGAGTTTTCAGCGATGAGGAGCTTAAAACCCTGCCTATGGGAACAAAGCTGATAAAGCTGTCGCATCTGATAGTTAAATAAGCGGCGGCGAATTTACTCGAATTTACTTGCGGAGAATTTGTAATTTTATCCGCAAAAAACAGTTGTAAAAGAAGTCCTTTTGTGCTAAAATAATCGATAACCCGATTACATAGGAGTGAGCATGAATGAATATGGACTTTAGGCGAAAGCTTCCGATACCCATGGAGATAAAGGAAAAGTTCCCGATTTCTTTTGAATTGGAGCAGACTATTGAAAAGAGAAATAACGAAATAAAGAGGGTATTTTCCTCTGAAAGCGACAAGTTTATACTTATTATAGGTCCGTGCAGCGCAGACCGCGAGGATGCGGTAATGGACTACATACACCGCCTCAAGAGAGTACAGGACGAGGTGGCGGATAAAATACTTATTATACCGAGAATTTATACAAACAAGCCGAGAACCACGGGCGAGGGGTACAAGGGCATGGCGTCGCAGCCTGATCCGCTTTTGAAGCCCGACCTTCTTGAAGGGCTTATTTCCATACGCCGCCTGCATACCCGCGCAATAGCGGAAACGGGAATGACCTGCGCGGACGAGATGCTCTATCCCGAGAACCACCGTTATCTTTCGGATATTTTGGGCTACGTTGCGGTAGGAGCGAGAAGCGTCGAAAATCAGCAGCATCGGCTTACCGCGAGCGGAATCAATATCCCTGTGGGCATGAAAAACCCTACGGGCGGAGACTTATCCGTAATGCTCAACTCTATCGTTGCGGCGCAGAAGAGCCATATGTTCCTGTATCGCGGCTGGGAGGTCGAATCAAAGGGAAATCCGTATGCGCACGCAATCCTGCGCGGCTATGTGAACAAGCACGGCAGCTCCATGCCGAATTATCACTATGAGGATTTGGAGCTTCTTCTCGATCTTTACCAAAAGAAGAATGTGCCGAATATGTCGGTTATTGTCGATACAAACCACTCAAATTCGGGCAAGAAGTACCTCGAGCAGGGGAGAATTGCCAAGGAGGTTATAGGCAGCCGCCGTTATAACAAGGATATTGAAAAATTTGTCAAGGGTCTGATGATAGAAAGCTATATCGAGGACGGCAATCAGAAGGCGGAGGAGGGCGTTTACGGAAAGTCCATAACGGATCCCTGTCTCGGTTGGGACAAAACGGAAAAGCTTATAAAGGAAATAGCGGATATGCTGTAATCATTTGGGCGGGAGGGAGCGTTTCCTCTCGCCTGCATGGCATGTACGCTTAAATAAAAAAATAATAAAAATAACGGAAAGGATGGATTAAGTTGCTGAAAACTCTTTCAAAAAGCGTAGCCGGATTTGAAAAAAGTTCGGTTTTAGCTTTATGCTCCACGGTGATGGAAGTGCTGATGGAAGTACTTATGCCGTTTATAATGGCGTTTATTATCGACGCTGTAAACGACGGCAACCTTAAGAGCGTGGTGCTGTACGGCGTACTGATTTTAATCATAGCCTTTGTTTCGCTGACGAGCGGCGTCCTTGCGGGAAAATTCGCCGCCAACGCGTCAGCCGGACTTGCGCGGAACATGAGAAAGAATATGTTTGACAATATTCAGAATTATTCTTTTGCGAATATTGACAAATACTCAACGGCAGGTCTTGTGACGAGGCTGACTACGGATGTGACGAACGTTCAAAATTCGTACCAGATGATACTGCGAATGTGTACGCGCGCCCCGGTGATGCTGATTTGCTCGATTATCGCTACGGTTATTATAAGCCCGGAAATGTCGACGATATTCCTTACCGCAATGATAATTATGGGTATAGCGCTGTTTTTTATAGTGTCAAACTCCCATGCCATATTCCAAAGGGTGTTCAAGCGCTACGATGACTTGAACGCTTCCGTTCAGGAAAACATAAGCGGTATCAGAGTTGTAAAGGCGTATGTGCGCGAGGCGTATGAAACGGACAAATTCAACCGCGCGGCGGATGAGCTGTACAAGATGTTTGTAAGCGCGGAGAGGATAATCTGCATGAATACGCCGCTGATGCAGCTCGTAATGTACGGATGTATTCTTGCGATATCATGGACAGGCGCAAACAGGATTGTTGCGGGAAGCCTGACAACGGGCGAGCTGACGAGCCTTTTTTCCTATGTGATGCAGATACTTTCGAGCCTTATGATGCTTTCCATGATTTTTGTCATGCTGACAATGAGCAGGGCTTCGGCTGACCGTATAGTGGAGGTCATAAATGAGGAAAGCACCCTTAAAAACGGTGAAAATCCGCTTTTTGAGGTAGACAACGGCTCGGTGACCTTCAAAAACGTGTCCTTCGCATATTCAAAGGACGGCGACAGAGTGCTGAGAAACATCGATATAGACATAAAGAGCGGCGAGACGATAGGTATAATCGGCGGAACAGGCAGCGCGAAGTCAAGCCTGGTACAGCTTATACCGAGGCTTTATGACGCTACGGAGGGCGTCGTAGAGGTGGGCGGAAAGGATGTGCGCGAGTACGATATTGAAACCCTCAGAAACTCCGTTGCGATGGTATTGCAGAAAAACGTGCTGTTTTCGGGAACTATAAAGGAAAATCTCCGCTGGGGAAAGAAGGACGCGGGCGATGAGGAAATGCTTCATGCCTGTCAGCTCGCTCAGGCGGACGAATTTATACAGTCCTTCCCCGATAAATACGATACATTTATCGAGCAGGGCGGCGCAAACGTATCGGGAGGTCAGAAGCAGAGGCTTTGCATAGCGCGGGCGCTGCTCAAAAAGCCGAAGATACTTATTCTCGACGACTCCACAAGCGCGGTGGACACGCGAACCGACGCCCTTATCCGCCGTGCGTTTAAGGAAGAAATTCCCGATACGACAAAGATAATCATTTCACAGAGAATATCCTCCGTAGAGGACGCCGACAAGATACTTGTTCTTGACGACGGGTGCGTTGTGGCATACGGGCCTCATGACGAGCTTATTAAGACGTGCGATATATACAAAGAGGTATATGATTCCCAGAAGAAAGGCGGCGACGAAGATGGCGAAGAATAATCTGCCCCCTCTCGGCGCTAAGCCGAAGGTAGAAAATCCGGGCAAGGTTTTGAAAAGAGTGCTCGGATATGTATTTAAGTTTTACAAGGCGCACTGCTTATCGGTAATGCTGTTTATAATTGTGTCGGCGATAACGAGCGTTATATCGTCGCTTTTCCTAAAAACGCTTATCGATGACTATATCGTACCGATAACCGCGGGCGAAAAGGTCTTCGCCGATCTTTTAAGGGTACTTGCTGTTATGGCGGCGATATACCTTGTAGGAACTCTTTCCACATGGGCATACAACAGGATAATGGTAACGGTTACCCAAGGCACTCTTCGCAATGTGCGTAAGGACGTATTCTCCCACATGGAAAAGCTGCCGATAAAATACTTTGACCGCACGGCGCACGGCGATATTATGAGTATCTATACGAACGATACCGACACTCTGCGCCAGCTGGTGAGCCAGAGTCTGCCGCAGATATTTTCATCGGTAATAACAATCGTCAGCGTGCTTTATTCGATGATAAAGCTGAGCCTTCCGCTCACAGGCGTTACGCTTTTAATGGTATGCGTAATGATTTTATCGACAAAACATATTGCGTCAAAAAGCGGAATGTACTTTGTGAAGCAGCAGAAGAGTCTCGGAACGCTGAACGGCTTCATTGAGGAAATGATGGAGGGGCAGAAGGTGGTAAAGGTATTCTGCCACGAGGAGGAGAGCAAAGAAAAATTCGACTCCCTCAATCAAGACCTTTTTGAAAGCGCCGACAACGCGAATAAGTTCGCGAATATACTCATGCCGGTAAACGCGAACCTCGGAAATATAAGCTATGTTTTGGTGGCGGTCGTAGGAGCCGCAATAGCCATTGCAAGCGGAGGAAGCGCGCTCTCTCTCGGCTCGCTTGCGGCGTTTTTGACGCTGAACAGGAGCTTTTCAATGCCCATAAGCCAGGTATCGCAGCAGCTTAACAGCATAGTTCAGGCGCTTGCGGGTGCGGACAGAATATTTAAGCTGATAGACGAAACTCCCGAGGTTGACAACGGATATGTAGAGCTTGTCCGCGCAAAGAAAAACGCGAAAGGCGAAATAGAGGAGTGCAAAGAAAGAACAGGTATGTGGGCATGGAAGCATTACCACAAGGATCTGGGAACAACCACCTATAAGCAGCTTGAGGGAGACGTAGTCCTTGACGGCGTGGATTTCGGATATACAGACGACAAGATAGTGCTTCACGATATCAGGCTGTACGCGCGTCCGGGGCAGAAAATTGCCTTTGTGGGCGCAACCGGCGCGGGAAAGACCACAATCACAAATCTTATTAACCGTTTTTATGACATTCAGGACGGCAAGATACGCTACGACGGGATAAACATAAACAAAATAAAGAAAGCGGATCTTCGCCGTTCTCTGGGCATAGTTTTGCAGGACACGAACCTTTTCACCGGAACGGTTATGGAAAATATCCGATACGGACGCCTTGACGCCACAGATGAAGAGGTAATTAAGGCGGCAAAGCTTGCAAATGCCGATTTCTTCATCCGTCATTTGCCGGACGGGTACAACACAATGCTCAAATCGAACGCGTCAAATCTCTCTCAGGGGCAGAGGCAGCTTCTTTCCATTGCGAGAGCGGCGGTGGCAAATCCGCCGGTGCTTATCCTTGACGAGGCGACGAGCAGTATCGATACAAGAACGGAGAAGATTGTTCAGGACGGTATGGATAAGCTCATGAAGGGCAGAACAGTTTTTGTTATCGCTCACCGCCTTTCCACCATAAAAAATTCCGACGTTATTATGGTGCTTGACCACGGCAGGATAATAGAGCGCGGCAATCATGATTCGCTCATTAAGGAAAAGGGCATATATTATCAGCTTTACACGGGCGCACTTGAACAAAGTTAAAATGTACCGATTACGGGTCGGACGCCAAGCAGGGCGTCCGACCCGT
>CAZIBK010000063.1:0-7962 GCA_964537125.1 uncultured Oscillospiraceae bacterium | reverse complement strand
AGCGAAACGGATTTGCCGTTTCGCTCTTAATTTGTATAATATTATAAAATTCTGTACACGCCTATTACCTTGCCGATTATGGAGACGCTGTCGGCTATAATCGGGGCTAATTCGTCGTTTTCGGGCTGAAGGCGGTAGTGACCGTTTTCCTTATAAAAGGTCTTGACGGTGGCGCTGTCTTCAATAAGAGCCGCCACAATATCGCCGTTTGCCGCCGTTGACTGGCTTTTGATGATGACATAGTCGCCGTTTAAAATACCCGCGTTTATCATACTGTTGCCGCGGATTTTCAGCATAAATATATCGCTCCCGCGGGCAAAGTCAAGCGGAAGAGGAAAGGTGCGCTCCACGTTTTCCTCAGCGAAAATGGGCTGACCGGCGCTGACGGTACCGATTACGGGAACCTCCAAAATACTTGAAGAGTCCGCCTCGACAACAGAGGCGGAATTTTTATGCGATGCAAGGCGTATTCCGCGGGAGCTGGAGGGATCCTTAATTATATAGCCTGCCTTTTCAAGCCTGGAAAGATAGCCGTGGACGGTCGAAGGGGAATTGAGCCCGACTGCCGTGCATATTTCGCGGATGGTGGGAGGATAGCCCTTTTCCCTTGTATGCGATTCTATAAAGCTGAGTATTTGCTGCTGCTTATCGATATTTGCTGCCATAAATGCACCTCCGAAACAAATTAAAAAAACAGAAGGGTTGAAAAACTTCCCCGCCGACAGTATTTTAACCTTGATCGGCGCTTCGTTAAAAGTATATCACGCTTTTAAAGAAAATGCAAACATTTGTTCGGAAAATTTTCAAAAAAATATTGACACCGAACAAATGTTCTGATATATTATATTTACAGAAACGAACAAATGTTCGCAAAATCTTTAAGGAGCGATTTTTATGACAGAGGCAAAATATGTCGGAAATATTTCGCGAACAGCCTGCGATAATCGGAGCGATTTTGTACCGAGGGATTATTCGTATTACAATTCGTATAAAAGAATGAAAAACGCGAAGAAAAAAGCCGCCCGTCAGAGAAGGATATTTTTGTCGGTACTTGTTTTTGCGGTGATTTTCAAGGTGATATTATTTCGCGGATCAAGCGCCTTTGGAAATGAAAGCGCCGATACGGAGCTTTATTCGGTTTTGCCGGGCGATACGCTTTGGAGCATTGCACATGAATACAAGCCCGCAAATTTGACAATGGACGAATATTTATATAAACTTCGCAAGGCAAATTCTCTTTCGACGTCGGAGATATACGCGGGAGATCTCATAATCATACCGGAATAATTTTTAATAATAACGGCAATCCTTTTAGTAAAAGGCGGCTGCGCCGCAAAACAAAAAGAGGGGTTGTCGATGAAAAAAGTTAGTTTATTGCTTGTATTCTCTATGGTGGTGTTCACCTTCTGCGGCTGCGGAGGGAAAAGTGCTGAAAGCGCCGTTACCGTAAGATTTTTAAATTTCAAGCCGGAGATTGCGTCCGTATACGATGAGATAGCGGCTGATTACAAGAGCGAAACCGGTGTAAAGCTCGTGGTTGAGACTGCCGCGGCGAACAGCTACGAAAGCACGCTGATGGCGAAAATGTCTACCAATGAAGCCCCGACGATATTTCAGGTGAACGGACCTAAGGGCTACGCCAACTGGAAGGATTACTGCGCAAACCTTGACGGAACGCAGATTGAGGGCATATTGGCGGATAAGTCGCTTGCGCTTTCGACTGATGAGGGAGTTTTCGGAATACCGTATGTTATGGAGGGCTACGGAATAATCTATAACGAAAAAATAATGAACGAATTTTTTGCCCTGCCCGACCGTGAAACGGGCATATCCTCCGTCGATGAGATAAGGAGCTTTTCCGCGTTGAGAGAAGTCGTTGAAGAAATGACCGCTAAGAAGGAGGAGCTTGGAATAGAGGGTGTGTTTGCGGCAACATCGTTAAAGCCGGGCGAGGATTGGCGATGGCAGACGCATCTTTTAAACGTGCCTGTATATTATGAGTTTGAAAGAGAGGATGTAGATCTCGAAAGCAGCGAAACCGATAATTTTAAATTCACCTATGCCGAAAATTTCAAGAACATTTTTGATTTATATCTTGACAATTCGACGGTTGAGAGAAGGGTGCTCGGTTCAAAGCTTGTCAGTGATTCGATGGCGGAGTTTGCCCTCGGAAAATGCGCAATGGTGCAGAACGGCAACTGGGCTTGGAGCCAGATATCGGAGGTGACGGGCAATGTAGTCAGCGAAAAGGATATAAAGATGCTGCCTATTTATATGGGGATAGAAAACGAAGAAAGCATGGGCTTGTGCATAGGTACCGAAAATTACCTTTGCGTAAACAAGAAAGCGTCCGAGGAGCAGCAGAAGGCGGCGCAGGATTTCTTGTACTGGCTGTTTTCATCAGATACGGGGAAGAATTATGTCAGCGAGGAGCTCGATTTTATAACGCCCTTCAACACATTTACAGAGGAGGAAATTCCGGATGATCCGCTGGCGAAGGAGGTTGCGGACTGGATGAGGAAGGAGGGCATAAAAACGGTGCCTTGGTACTTCACGATATTCCCTTCACAGACGTTTAAGTCAAATTTGGGCGACGACCTTTTGATGTACGCTCAGGGTTCAAAGGATTGGGAAAGCGTTAAGAATGAGACCGTTGCCGACTGGAAGACAGAAAGCGAAGCGTAGAGGTGTGGTATTTTGAAAAAATATGCTCCGATATTTTTAGCGCCGCTTTGCGCGGCGTTTCTGGTGTCGTTTGCGGTGCCGTTTTTACTCGGGTTGTATCTTTCGTTTACGGAATTTACCGCTGTTGATAATTCGACGTTCGTAGGATTTTCAAATTATATAAAGGCATTTACGGGCGACACATCGTTTTTAAGGGCGTTGTGGTTTACCGTGAGGTTTACCGTCGTCTCGGTAATAACGGTAAATGTTTTTGCCTTTATGCTTGCGTTTGTGCTGACAAAGCCGCTTAAGGGCAGAAATTTTTACAGGACGGTATTTTTTATGCCGAATCTTATCGGCGGAATTGTGCTTGGCTATATATGGAACGTGATAATCAACGGCGTGCTTGCGTATTTCGGCGTGGATATAACCTACAGCGCAAATTACGGCTTTTGGGGACTTGTAATTCTGATGAACTGGCAGATGATAGGTTATATGATGATAATCTATATCGCAGGCATACAAAGCGTTGATACCGCGCTTACGGAGGCGGCATATATAGACGGAGCCACGAACACTCAGGCGCTTTTCCATGTGACGATACCGTCGCTTATGCCTTCTGTAACGATATGCGCGTTTCTGACGCTTACGAACTCCTTCAAGCTGTTTGACCAAAACCTTGCTTTGACGGGCGGCGCGCCGGGAAAAATGACGTCGATGCTGGCGCTTGATATTTACGACACGTTTTACGGCAGAATAGGCTGGCAGGGAGTGGGGCAGGCAAAGGCCGTTGTATTTTTCATTATAGTTGCGCTGATAGCCTTTGTACAGCTTTCCATTACGCGGTCAAGGGAGGTTGAGGCGTAAATGGCAGAGGGAAAAAGAGGGGCGGAAAAGGCGTTGGCGTATATTGTATTGTCGATTGTGACCGCTGCCTTTTTGGCTCCGATAGTAATTATAATCATAAATTCGTTTAAAAACAGGTTTGTTATCATGTCCGAACCCTTTTCATTGCCGCTGGGAAGCGCCTTCGCGGGGCTTTCAAATTATATTTCGGGGATAAACGCGTCGGGATTTTTTAAAGCATTCGGAATAAGCCTGTTTGTCAGTGTATTTTCCGTGGCGGCGATAATAGTTTTTACGTCCATGACGGCATGGTATATAACGCGCGTCAAGAGCGGGTTTACAAAATTCCTTTACTTCGCATTTGTTTTCAGCATGATAGTACCCTTTCAGATGGTGATGTACACTCTCACCTATGTTGCGGTAAATCTGGGGCTTGCGAATCCCGTTGGTATAATATTCGTATATCTCGGCTTCGGCGCGGGGCTGTCGGTATTCATGTTTTCGGGGTTTATAAAGGGAATACCGCTTGAAATAGAGGAGGCGGCGAGAATAGACGGCTGCAATCCGCTGCAGACATTTTTCAGCATAGTCTTTCCGATATTAAAGCCCACCGCAGTGACGGTTGCAATACTGAACGCCATGTGGATATGGAACGACTATCTCTTGCCGTATCTTATTCTTGGCACAAAGTACAAAACAATCCCCGTGGCGGTGCAGATAACCATGCAGGGGGCGTACGGCTCGGTTGATTGGGGAGGATTCATGGCGATGCTTACGCTTTCGATAATTCCGATAATTCTGTTGTATATTTTTGCGCAAAAGTATATAATAGAAGGCGTATTGTCGGGCGCGGTCAAGGGCTGACGCCAAGGAGAGGAAAATATATGAATCTGAAACGCAAAAGCGGTATACTGCTTCATGTGACAAGTCTGCCGTCACCGTACGGAATCGGCACTCTCGGAAGGTGCGCGTATGAATTTGCGGATTTTTTAAAAGAAACGGGGCAGAGCGTATGGCAGGTGCTGCCGATTGGGCATACGTCATACGGAGATTCGCCGTATCAGTCATATTCGTCATACGCGGGGAACCCGTATCTTATAGATTTGGATATGCTTTGCGATGACGGACTGTTGGAAAAGAGCGAGCTTGAAAATGCCGATTGGGGAGAAAATCCGTCGGAAACGGACTACGGCGCAATATATGAAAACAGGCTTTCCGTTCTCGGAAAGGCCGCGAAGAGGCTGATTGAAAACCCGCCGGTGGACTATTATACCTTTCTTGAGGAAAACGTGTTTTGGCTGGACGATTACGCCGCGTTTATGGCGTTGAAGGCGCAAAACGGAGACTGCGGAAGAGAAGAATGGAAAAAGGAGCTGCGCTGCAAAAACGAAAAATCGCAGTTTGTGGCGGACTGCGAGGACGCGAAGCTTTACAAGGCGATACAGTATTTATTCTTTAAGCAGTGGTACGCTCTTAAAAATTACGCGAATGAAAACGGAATCGAGATTATCGGAGATTTGCCGATTTACTGCGCTTCGGACAGCGCGGACGTCTGGGCGGAGCCCGAGGTTTTCGTGCTTGATGACGAATATCTGCCGAAATTTGTGGCGGGCTGTCCGCCCGACGGATTTTCGCCCCTCGGACAGCGGTGGGGAAATCCGATATACGACTGGGAGAAAATAGAGGAGAACGGCTTCGAGTGGTGGGCGAGACGGCTTTCATATGCGCTGAAGGTTTTCGATGTTGTAAGGATAGACCATTTCAGAGGCTTTGACAGCTATTTTGTAATCGACCGCGAGGAGGAAACAGCGGTAAACGGAAGATGGCTTGAGGGACCTAAAAAGAAGCTTTTTGAAGCTTTAAGGGAAAGGCTCGGAGATGACCTTCCCGTAATAGCGGAGGATTTGGGCTATCTGACGGACAGCGTAAGGCGGCTTTTGGAATACACCGGTTATCCGGGAATGAAAATACTTGAATTTGCCTTTGATTCGAGAGAGGGCGGAGAATATCTGCCGCATAATTATCCCGTAAACAGCGTGTGTTATATAGGAACCCACGATAACGATACGGCGGAGGGCTGGTATGCTTCCATCCCGAAGGAGGACGCCGAGATGGCGAGAAAATATTTCAATCTTACGGAGGAGGAGGGCATTTGCTACGGTCTGATGCGCGGAGCGATGGCGTCAAATTCCTTTCTGACGGTATTTCAGATGCAGGATGTGCTTGCAAAGGGGAGCGAGGCGCGGATGAATACGCCCTCAACCGACGGCGGCAACTGGAAATGGCGTATGAGAGAGGGAGAAATTACCCGGGAAATAAAAGAAAAGCTTCGCGATATGACGAAGCTTTTCGGAAGATGGTAAAAAAATTTACACCATATATTCATCAATATTTCGGAACAGCTCTTCGGCGCGCTTCTTAAGAAGCGCGTTTTCCTCGTTTTCAAGCCTCGGATCGGAGGAAAGAAGCTCCGAGACGGCTTCGGAGGAGCGCTTTAGAGTATTCATATCGAGAAGCGAGGAAATTTTCAGCGGAGGAAGACCGTGCTGACGTGTGCCGAAAAATTCACCGGGACCGCGCATTTCAAGGTCTGTCTGAGATATTTTAAAGCCGTCGTTTGTCTGAGTCATTATCCGCATACGTTTTTTTATATCCTCGTCCATATGAGAAACGACAAGTATGCAATAGCTTTTGTCGTTTCCTCTGCCTACGCGGCCCCGAAGCTGATGAAGCTGAGAAAGACCGAAGCGTTCGGCGTTTTCAACTATCATGAGCGTGGCGGAGGGAACGTTTACGCCTACCTCGATAACGGTTGTCGAAACGAGAATATCGGTATCGCCGAAGGCAAAGGAGTTCATGACGGAGTCCTTTTCGGCTGCCGGCATCTTGCCGTGGACAAGTCCCACCTTAAATTGGGGGAAAACATTTTGCCTCAGATTGTCCGCATAGCGTACCGCGCTTTCAAGGTCGATTTCCTCATTTTCTTCAACCGTCGGACACACGATATATACCTTGTGACCGGCGGAAACCTCTTTTTCGACAAATTTATACATACGTCCGCGCCCGTTTTCGGTTATACAGAAGGTGTCGGTTTTTTGCCTTCCCGGGGGCATTTCATCGATAACGCTGACATCAAGGTCGCCGTATATTATTAAGGCAAGCGTTCTCGGGATGGGAGTTGCGGTCATGACGAGAATATGCGGATTCTGCCCCTTTGAAACGAGGGCTCCGCGCTGACGGACGCCGAAACGGTGCTGTTCATCGGTGACTGCGAGCCTGAGAGAGGAAAAAGAAACGGATTCCTGAAAAAGGGCGTGAGTGCCTATTGCGATATCCGCCTCGCCGCTTGCCAAAGCTTCGCAGACGGCTGTCTTTTCTTTTTTCGACATACTGCCCGAGAGAAGCACTGTTTTAAAGCCGAATTTTGAAAACAAGGGCGCGAGTGATTCGTAGTGCTGCTTGGCTAAAAGCTCCGTGGGCGCCATGAGCGCGCCCTGAAATCCGTTCTTGGCGCAGAGATAGAGCGCGGCCGAGGCGACAGCCGTTTTGCCGCTTCCAACGTCTCCCTGTACGAGACGGTTCATGGGCGAAGATGAGGCGAGATCCGATTTTATTTCGGAAAGCACCCTTTTTTGAGCGCCCGTAAATTCGTATGTAAACGATGATATAAAATCGGATATGTCCGTATCCTTAAAAGGGGGAACCTTAATCTTTTTCGTGCCGTTCTTTCTGAGCCTGAGACCGAGCTGAAGCAAAAAAAGCTCTTCAAAGGCAAGACGGTTACGCGCGTTTTCGTACGCGTCAAAATCTGTCGGAAAATGAATGTTGCGTATGGCGTAATCCGCTCGGCAGAGGCAGTATTTTTCGCAAAGTTGCTTTGGCATAAAATCTTCGATAGAATCGCCCGCGACATCAAAGCATTTTTTTATTGCGGACACCATGAACTTTTGTGTAAGACCTGCCCGCAGACGATAGACGGGAATTATGTTGTTTGTTACATTATTTGTGCCGGTGACCTCATAAACGGGATTAGTAATTTCCTTTTTGCCGCCCTTTAAGCTTACTGCTCCGTAAAAGTTATACGGTGAGCCTGTTTTAAAATTTTTCATTACATAGGGTTGATTATAAAAAACGGCGGTTATAACGCCCGTATCGTCGCGAAGAGGAAGACGGTAAACAGAGAAATTCCCTTTGAATCGGCGGACTGAAGGAGCGGCGGCGACAACTGCCGTTATGCAGGCGTTTTCCCCGTCTTCGAGCTCCGTTATTTTTTTTGTTATACGCCTGTCTTCAAGGCGGGAGGGAAAGTAAAAGAGCATATCCCGAACGGTTTTAATGTTCATGCTTTCAAGCTTTTCCGCTCTCGCCGCGCCGACGCCCGATATTGATTTGATAGAATCGTCAAGACCCATGTTAATCACCTGTATTAAAATGCCGCCGGTTAGGCGGCAT
>CAZIBK010000062.1:0-8134 GCA_964537125.1 uncultured Oscillospiraceae bacterium | reverse complement strand
GAACTCGGCTCACAAAAAAACATATGCGTTTCAGTAAAACCCTCACTGCATTGCCGTCTCATACTTCACATTTAATTTATTACAAATCCATTCCGATCCTCGGTCACCGGCTTCACACTCCCGAACAACCTGTAATTTTAATTCAAACGGATATTTTAATTTCCCGCCCATAAAAAATCCCCTTAAAGCAGTCATGAAATATTTTTGTCATTTCATGTGTCCGCTCTAAGGGGATTATATCATTTTTAATCGGTTTCCGCAGCTCGTTTTATTTCCTGCCCTTGAATAGTATTAAAGCTTTATTCCTCGTCCGCTGCCTTTGGGCATTTCGCCAAAATCTGCATAAATTCTTCGCCTGTTATAGTCTCATGGTCATAGAGGTACTTTGCCAAAACGTGCAGCTTATCGATATTCTTCGTCAGAAGATCCTTCGCCTTATCGTATTCCTTTGCCACAAGGCTTATAACCATTTTATCGACCTTTGCGGCGGTTTCCGCGGAGCATACCATAGAGGTATCGCCGCCGAGGTACTGATTTGTCACCGTTTCCAGAGCCACCATTCCGACCTCTCCGCTCATGCCGTAGCGCGTTATCATTGCACGGGCAAGCTTTGTCGCCTGTTCAATGTCATTCGACGCGCCCGTCGTGATTGAATGAAATACTATCTCCTCCGCAACGCGTCCGCCTGTCAGCGTTGCGATTTTGTTTTCTATCTCCTCTTTGCTCATAAGGTTTCGCTCTTCTTCGTCCACCTGCATGGTGTAGCCGAGAGCGCCCGATGTTCTTGGGATAATCGTAATCTTTGCCACAGGTGCCGAATGTGACTGAAGCGTCGCCACAAGAGCATGACCTACTTCATGGTATGAAACAATAAGCCTCTCCTTATTGGAAAGTATCTTATTCTTGCGCTGATAGCCCGCAATAACCACCTCAACGCTTTCCTCAAAGTCCTCCTGAATAACCGAATCCCTTCCGTTGCGCACAGCGTGAAGAGCCGCTTCATTGACAATATTTGCAAGCTCCGCGCCCGAAGCGCCCGAAGCTACCCTTGCGATATCCGCAAAATTGATTTCTCCCGCCGTCTTAATTTTCTTTGCGTGGAGTCTGAGTATTGCCTCCCTTCCCTGAAGGTCGGGAAGATTGACCGGAACTCTCCTGTCAAAGCGTCCGGGTCTCAAAAGAGCGGGGTCAAGCGATTCGGGGCGGTTCGTCGCCGCCAAGATTATAACGCCGCGGCTTCCGTCAAAGCCGTCCATCTCTGTAAGGAGCTGATTTAACGTCTGCTCGCGTTCGTCGTTTCCGCCCACGCCTCCGCCGTCACGCTTCTTGCCTATGGTGTCTATCTCATCTATGAAAACTATGCACGGCGCCTTTTCGTTTGCCTGCTTGAACAAATCTCGCACCTTTGCCGCGCCCATGCCCACAAACATCTCAACAAATTCCGAGCCCGATATTGAGAAAAACGGCACCTCCGCTTCGCCTGCGACCGCCCTTGCAAGAAGGGTTTTACCCGTTCCCGGAGGACCTACCAAAAGCGCTCCCTTAGGCATCACCGCGCCGATTTCCTTGTACTTTCCCGGATTGTGCAGGAAGTCCACTATTTCGGTCAGAACCTCCTTTGCCTCGTCCTCGCCCTCGACGTCGCTGAACTTTATGCCGTCGGAGCTTTTAACGTAAACCTTCGCGTTGCTCTTTCCGAAGCTCATGGTTCCGCCCATACGCTTATTCATCACGCGGGAAAGCAGCAGCCCTATTCCGAAGAAAAACAGCAGCGGAAGAACAAAGGACAGAATAATACTGAAAACAGACGTCTGTTCCTTCACTACCTCCTGGGTAAACTTCGCGCCCGATTGGTACAGGCGGTCAACAAGCCCCGGATCGTCCATAGTGGTTGTGATGTAATAGCCCTTCGGGTCTGCGTTGTCGGAAAAGATTATATTGGTATCGCCTATCTCTACCTCGGAGATATTCTTTTCCTCTATCATCTTCATAAATGTACCGTAGTCAACCTCATTTACCTTTTCACTGAGGGATTTCGGCATCCAAAACATATTCGCCACAATGAGAAACACAATGATAGCTATATAAAACACTATCGGTCTCCAATTCGGCTTTTTCTTTTGCTTCAAAGTTCAAGACCCCCTTACTGTTTAAGCTTTGCCCCCGACTTGATGCTCCTTGCTCCAAATTCGGACAAAAGATTCGTATCATACGAAAAGCTGAGCTTTGACTTTTCTCTGAAACGCTTCTCTCCGTAATAAATTATTTTATCCATCAGCTCCCCAAAGGATACGCCCGCCGCTTCCCAAAGATAGAAGGAAAGAGACCCCGGAATTGTATTTATTTCATTGACATAAATTTCGCCGCTTGCCTCGTCAATCATAACGTCAATTCTTGCAACGCCGTTGCAGTTAAGAGCCTTAAAGGTGGTTTCGCACATGGAGCGTATAGTTTTTTCCTGCTGTGCCGTTACCTCGGCGGGAACCTTTCTGCTGCTTCCGCTCATGCCCTTTGCCCCGTCCTTTGTTCCGCCCTGATACTTATCCTTGTAGCTCAGTATTTCATCGGTATTGACGGGCTCCTCAAGAACGCTTGTTCTCGCTTCCTCGTAATCGCCGAGAACCGAACAGTTGACCTCTCTGAGCTTTTCAACGGCGCGCTCCGCAAGCACCTTCTGCGCAAAAACCGCCGCCTCGTCGATTGCCTCTGTAAGAGCCTTCCTGTCGGCAGCCTTCTTTATGCCGACGCTTGAGCCGAGGTTTACCGGCTTTACGATTACGGGATAGCCTATCTTTTCTTCTATGCGCGCCAACACCGCATCGGGATTTTTGAAATACTCCTTTGAATAGAAGCACACCGCGTCAAGCACATTAACTCCCGCGTCACGCAGTACGCACTTCATTGCGTATTTATCCATTCCCAGCGCCGAGCTTGTCACATCGCATCCGCAGTAGGGAACGCCCATCATTTCAAGATAGCCCTGAAGCGTTCCGTCCTCAACATTGGTTCCGTGTACAACGGGGATAAATATGTCAATATGCTTCACCACCGATGAGGCGAACATCTTCGGCACCGCGCGGATAAGCTCCGCGCTATTCTTCCCCTTTTTGATTATAACCTCCTCGCACTCATTCAAAAGCGCGGGGATATCCTTATATTTGGCGATATCAAGCAGCGCCTCTCCCGTAAAAAAGCGGGAATCCTTTGTTATGTAAACAGGCACAACGCTGTACTTTTCCGTGTCCAGCGCGTGCATAGCCTGATTTGCGGAAATAACGGAAACCTCATGCTCTACGCTGTTTCCTCCAAAGAGTACTCCGACCGAAGGCTTCATTGTTGCAGACATTTTTCTACACTCCTTATAAATAATTATCGGGTAAATCGTTTTCAAGCAGCACAATTTTGTTTTCTTCGTCAATCGCGCGCATAATGTCAAAGGCTTCATAAATATCCTTTGCCACAATCATCTTTTTCTCATCATCTGTAACGCTCTGTGCGCCCTTTTTAAGCGCGGGCGCCTGCTTTTCGCCGACAAATATAACATAATCGGCGCTCGCGGCGGCCATTGCGCCGAGCTTTTCGTTTTCCTCTTCTTCTCTTTCGCCCAGCTCCACCATGCCGGGGGTTATAACTATCCTGCACCCTTCAAAGGCAGAGAGCGTTTCAAGCGCGCTCCTTGCGCCCGCAGGATTTGAATTATAGGCGTCGTCGATTATCGTGCAGTCGGGCTGCTTTTTTATCTGTAAACGGTGCTCTACACTCTCTATACGGTGCATTGCGACCGCAATTTCGTCAAGCCCCACGCCGAAGGTCACCGCAACCGCCGCCGCGCCTGTAAGGTTTACGACGTTGTGCTTTCCGAGAAGCTTTGTCGCCATTCTCTTTTCACCGTTTTTCGTCACGAGCGTGAACTCGCTGCCCGATGCCGTAGTCTTTATGTCCTTGGCATAAAAATCGCAGTCGGGCGTCGTTCCGTAGGTTATTACATTTCCGTCCGTCTTTCTCCCCCGCACATACTCGTTGTCATAATTTAAAAACTTGTATCCGTCGCCCACCGCGTCGCAAAGCTCAAACTTTGTGTCGATGATATTGTCCATTGTCTTAAAGGTTTCAAGATGCTGAGGTCCTATCGACGTAATTATGCCGTATTTAGGCTCAACAAGGTCGCATATCTCCTTTATATCGCCCTTGTTCCTCGCGCCCATCTCCGCCACAAACACCTCGTGAAGCGGAGTCAGATTTTCGTTTATCGTCCGAACCACGCCAAGAGTTGTATTAAAGCTTTGGGGCGTCATCAATGTATTATACTTTTCCGAAAGCAGCTCCGTTACATAGTTTTTCACGCTTGTCTTGCCGTAGCTTCCCGTGATGCCGATTACTTTAAGGTTCGGCATTGCCCGAAGCTTTTCCTTTGCGCTGTTGCAGAATTTTTTTCGTATTGCCCCTTCAATCGGCGCGTTTATTGCGTTCGCCAGAATCACGGCAAAGGGCGAAACCGCAGCCGCCGCAAAAAGAATGAGCGGCACAAAGGTTTTCGGCGCAAAAAAGCCGGCTGCCAAAATTATTGCAATAATTATGCCCTCCGTCAGAAACAGCCTCTTAACTCTGTCCGTCACAACAAGCGGCTTTTTTTCCGCCTTTTTCGGCTTTACCGTATCCGCTATCAGATAGATAAGCGCGTATGCCGACACCGCCGGAAACCTTCCGAAATACAAAAACACATACGCCGAAAGGGAAATTATCGCCTTAAAATCGATTATCTCAGCCTTGTTCTTTTTGAGATACCCGAAAAAGCGCGAATTATAATAAGAATTAAGCTGCAACATATGCGTGAAATGACGGTAGCTGCCATCAAGCAGTATCCAAAGGAATATCGCCGCCACTACCGCATAAAGTACAATGTATAATAACATAGTCTCAATCACCCTGCTTCACAAAATACTCCAACGCCGCAAAAAATTTCTGCGGTCTGTCGAGATAAGAAAAATGCCCCGCGCCCTCAAGAGTTACTATTCCGCTGTCAGGCAAAAGCGAATCCATTATCACCGCGTCGCCTATCGGCGTCGCCGTGTCCTTATCGCCCCACACGAGAAGAACGGGGACGTTTATCTCCGGCAGATAATGCCTTAAATCCTCGTTTACCACCTTTGTAAAGGTTCCTCTCATATTGTCGGACAGCCCCTTATAGTCGCTGCTTCCGGAGCTTTTCACCAGCCTTTCGTAAAGCCCTGTCTTATTTATCACAGGCAGCGACAAAAGCCTTTTCCCCGCCTTGTAGGAATACACCTTTATGTAATAGTCTGCCCCGCGCTTTGGTTTTATACCCGCGCTGTCCACCAGAACTATTTTTGAAGGCTTTCTCTCCATCATTTCAAACAGCTTTATAATCACTCTTCCGCCGAAGGAATGACCGAGCCATATCGCGTCCTCCGCTTTCAGCTCTTCTATAAGCCTCTTTGTGAAAAGGGCGTATCTTTCCACGTCCCATATTTCCTTCGGCTCGTCGCTTTTCCCAAAGCCCGGAAAATCGAAAGCTATAACGCGCATTTTTGCGCTCATCCGCTTTATTATCGGAGAAAAGACCTCTTTCTTTGCTCCCCATCCGTGGAACAAAAGAAGCGTCTTCCCCTCGCCTGTGTCGCTATAGCTTATGTTAAGACCGTCGATAACAATATTTTTGTCCAAATACAACTCCTCCCCCGAAAGACAGAATATTGATTATATATTATATCACGTTCACCGAATAAAATGCAAGGCTTATATACCGCGCGTCCTAAAAAATCTGAAAATCCGAAAATCGGAACCGCAATTTATTAAATATTTATCTTGACAAATCGTAATTTTAAATGTAGAATAGATTGCGTACTGAGAAAACAGTGCGCCGGCGTAGCTCAGTTGGTAGAGCAGCGCATTCGTAATGCGCAGGTCGCGTGTTCGAGTCACGTCACCGGCTCCAAAAAAGCCCCCGAAAACCGATAACAATGCGGTTTTTCAGGGGCTTTTTATTATGTCGGATTTTTAAATCGCGGCGGCAATTTGAGCGAGAGGCAGTTTACTTCTTCGCCTTTGCCAAGAGGCTGTTCTTCTCCTCCCAAAGCCTTCTTGACAAATCCACATAGTATGTATGCGGATTTTCAAAACGCTTTACCTCATCCCACAGGGTTTTAAGCTGCTTTTCGCAATATGCCTTAATCTCATTCAGCGACGGAAGCTCATACACGCACTTCCCTTCCTTAAATACCGGAACCTGAAGCTCTCTGACGGTATAATCCGTCAGCGTTTTTGTTTTCCACACGGCGTTTGGGTCAAAGATGGTGTGCGGCTCGGAGGAATTTATCCTTTCGTCCCACACGCAAAGCTCGTCCGCAATCGCCTTTCCGCTCTCATTGTCATAAAAACGGTACAGCCTCTTAAAATGAGGATTGGTGATTTTTGCGGTATTTTCGCTGACCTTTATCTTCGGGATAATTTCGCCCTCGTCGTTCTCCACAGCCACAAGCTTATATACGCCGCCGAACACCGGGGCGCTTTTTGCGGTGATAAGTCTCTCGCCCACGCCGAACACATCTATCTTTGCGCCCTGCATGATCAAATCCCTTATCAGATGCTCGTCCAATGAATTTGACGCGACAATCCTGCAGCTTTCAAGCCCCGCTTCGTCAAGCATTTTCCGCGCCTTTTTTGAAAGATAGGATATATCCCCCGAATCAAGCCTTATTGCAAAATCGGTAATGCCCTTCGGCACAAGAATCTCCTTAAATACCCGAATGGCATTCGGCACGCCGCTTTTCAATGTATCGTATGTGTCCACAAGGAGCGTGGCGTTGTTCGGGTAAATTTCGCAATAGGTCTTAAACGCCTCGTATTCGCTGTCAAACATCTGCACCCAGGAATGTGCCATCGTTCCCCCTGCCGGCACGCCGAAAAGCTCGTCTGTCAGGGTACACGCGGTACCTGCGCAGCCGCCGATATACGCGGCTCGCGCTCCCACAACGGCGCCGTCAGCTCCCTGCGCCCTGCGCGAACCGAACTCCAGCACCGTTTTGCCCTGAGCCGCGCGCACAATGCGGTTTGCTTTCGTGGCAATAAGGGACTGATGATTGACTGCAAGAAGCAAGTATGTCTCGATAAGCTGCGCTTCGATTGCGGGCGCCTTTACCGTCAAAATGGGCTCATTGGGGAAAACAGGCGTTCCCTCAGGCACGGCGTATATGTCCCCCGTAAAGCGAAAGCCCTTTAAATATTCAAGGAATCCCTCGTCAAACAAATTCTTTGAACGGAGAAATCCAATGTCATCGTCCGAAAAATGAAGATTTTTAATGTAATCCGCAACCTGCTCCAGCCCTGCGGCAATTGCAAAGCCGCCCCCGTCCGGCACGGTTCTGAAAAACAAGTCAAAATACGTTGTTTTCTTGTAAAAGCCGTTTTTGAAATACCCGTTTGCCATAGTCAGCTCGTAAAAATCGCAAAGCATTGCCAAATTTCCCGTATCCATTTTATCACCGCCTAATCTTTATCTGTAAGCTCTCCATTACATTCAGCGCCGCAAGGTTCAATTCCTCATCATTTGACGCCACACAGGAGGCGTCAACCGCAATCTCCGCCTCCGGCAGAGCGGTTTTTGCAAGCGCCGCGTTTGTAATTACGCATATGTTCGTAACCACGCCTGCCAATTCAACGTAAGAATAACCGCTCTTTTTTAAATATTCATACAGCTCATCCGAGCCAAACGTCCCCTTTAAAAACACCCTGTCGGTTTTGCTCCTGAGCCTACCGACCTCTCCGAACAATTCATGCCCTTCCGTGTCTTCAACGCAATGGATAACGGGAAGATTTCGTCCCTCGTTTGTCTTAAGGTAATCCTCGCCGTGGGTGTCGAGGGTAAAGAGTATATCGCAGCCTTCTTTTCTGTACTCTCTTATTTTTTCCGCAATGCGCCCTTCAATTTTTTCCGCCCCCGCAAAGCCCAGCGAGCCTGTGACAAAATCCTTCTGATAGTCTACAACTATAAGACACCTCTTCATTTTTTCCGCGCCTCCCTAACGCTTTTTATACTTGCAATCTTTTTGGATACAACCGACAAAATATACCCCGTTCCCCACTTTACGGTATCCCTATACAGGAAATACAGAAC
>CAZIBK010000061.1:0-8284 GCA_964537125.1 uncultured Oscillospiraceae bacterium | reverse complement strand
AATACCGAAAGGACCAAACAATGCTCAATATAGATAATCTTTTAAAAAATGTGCAAAAGCCTGCCTGTTATACGGGAGGCGAGCTTAACAGTACGGTCAAGGATCCCGCCTCGGTCAGAATACGCTACGGCTTCTGCTTTCCCGACCGATATGATGTCGGCATGAGCCACCTTGGCATGAAGATTCTTTATTATGTACTGAACCTTCGCCCCGACACCTGGTGCGAAAGGGTGTTCGCCCCGTGGATAGACATGGAGGAGGAAATGCGGAAAACAAATACGCCCCTTTTCGCCCTTGAAAGCCGCGAAAGCGTAAGGCATTTTGACTTTCTGGGCTTTACGCTTCAGTACGAGATGTGCTATACAAATATTTTAAATATGCTCGACCTTGCCGGCATTCCTCTCAGAAGCAGCGAGCGCGGCGAGGGCGATCCCTTCGTAAACGCGGGAGGCCCCTGTGCCTACAATCCGGAGCCTTTGGCTGAAATATGCGACTTTTTTACCATGGGCGAGGGTGAGGAGGTCATAAATGAGCTTATGGACGCCTACATCGAATGGAAGGACGAGGGCGGCAAGCGTATAGACTATCTTAAAAAAATAGCTGAAATAGAGGGCATCTATGTTCCGTGTCTCTACGATGCGGAATATAATCCCGACGGCACCTTAAAAAGCTTCACTCCCAACTGCCCCGAGGCAAAGCCGAGGGTAAGAAAACGCATAATAGAAAAGCTTGACGATGTGGCGTTCCCCGATAAGTTCATCGTTCCCTATACGGATATAGTTCACGACAGAATCTCAATCGAGGTGTTCCGAGGCTGTATACGCGGCTGCCGTTTCTGTCAGGCGGGAATGATTTACCGTCCCGTCCGCGAAAAAAGCTATACTCGGCTTGCGGACGACGCAAAGCGCCTCATTTCCTCCACCGGCTATGAGGAGCTTTCGCTCTGCTCGCTTTCCACAAGCGACTATACGCGGTTTCAGCCTCTCGCGGACGAGCTTCTCAAAATAACCGAGCGCGAAAAGATAGGTCTTTCCCTGCCGTCTCTTCGTGTGGACAACTTCTCCCTTGAATTGATGGAGAAGGTTCAGAAGGTCAGAAAGAGCGGTCTTACCTTTGCGCCCGAGGCGGGTACCCAGCGTATGCGCGACGTTATAAATAAAAACGTCACCGAGGAGGATTTGCTCCGCAGTGTGCGCCTTGCGTTTGAGGGCGGATGGACAACCGTCAAGCTCTACTTTATGATAGGTCTGCCCTACGAAACGGATGAGGACGTTGTCGGCATAGCCCGTCTTGCCGAGGAGGTCGTTGAGGTCTACTACTCCGTCACCAAGGGCAAAAAGAAGCCCCCTACGGTAAATATAGGCGTATCGAGCTTCGTTCCCAAGCCTTTTACGCCCTTTGAATGGGCAAAGCAGAACGATCCCGAGGAGCTTCGCAGAAAGCAGCAGCTTCTGAAAAACGCCATTCATAACCGCCATGTGCGTTACAGCTATCACGAAAGCGATGTTTCCGTCCTTGAGGGCATATTTGCCAGAGGCGACCGCCGTCTTAACGCTGTTCTCATACGCGCCCATGAGCTTGGCTGTAAATTCGATTCCTGGAACGAAACCTTCTCGATTGAAAAGTGGCGCAGGGCATTTTCCGACTGCGGCGTCGATATGTCCTTCTACACACGCGAGCGCGGCAGTTCCGAGCTTTTCCCGTGGGATTTTGCGGATATAGGCGTCACCAAGGAATTTCTCATGCGCGAAAACGACAGAGCGAAAGAAGGCGTAACAACGCCCAACTGCCGCGAAAAATGCTCCGGATGCGGCGCAAATACGCTTTGCGAAGGGGGGATTTGCAGTGTCCGGGCTTGATTTTTACGCGGTATATAAAAAATACGGCAGAGCAAAATATATATCGCATCTTGATATGGTTCGCGTTTTTAACCGCGTTTTTCGCCGCGGCGGCATACCGATTGCGTACTCCGAGGGCTTTAACCCTCACCCGAAAATATCCTTTGCGCTTCCCCTTCCCGTTTTTTACGAAAGCGAGTGCGAAGTACTTCTCTTTTCGCTGTCGGAGGATATGCCCGAGGAGGAGCTTTTAAAGCGGTTTTCCTCCGCAATGCCCGAAGGGCTCACCGTAACAGGCGTTTTCCGAGGCAAGCCCCGCGTTAAGGAGCTTGACAGCGCGCTCTATATCGTTTCCTCGGAAAATGTTCCCTCCCCCGATGAGCTTGAAAAATTCCTTTCCATGGACGCCGTCATCATTCCCAAAAAGACGAAAAGCGGCATAAACGACACTGATATAAAGCCCGATATAAGGGATATAAAAATAAAGGACGGCAAAATGGAAATGCGGCTGTCCGCGGGCAGCCGCGCAAACCTTAAGCCCGAGGTCGTTATAAACGCCATGAATAAATATATCGCCGGCTTCTTTTCCGGAGACTGCGAATATCTCCGCACCGCTCTTTTTGACGAAAAAGCAATACAAATCATATGAAAGAGGAAAAGTCATGATACCTGATTTATCAACTCTTGATATTGACGAGCTCAGAGAACTCATCAACTATCATTCAAATCTTTACTATACGCTTGACGAAAACGAAATCACAGACTTTGAATACGACTCTCTCATGAGCGAATTAAAACGCCGCGAGGCCGCCGACCCCTCAATCATAACTCCCGACTCCCCCACTCAAAGGGTGGGCGGCAGAATACTTGAGGGCTTTGAAAGCGTCCGCCACAGCGTGCGCATGGAAAGCTTAAACGATGTTTTCTCAAAGGAGGAGGTCATAGCCTTCGGCAAAAAATGCGAGGAGCTTTTGGGCGATGAGGTGGAATTTGTGACCGAGCTTAAAATAGACGGTCTCAGCGTTTCTCTCGAATACCGCGACGGCGTATTCCTTCGCGGCTCCACAAGAGGCGACGGCGATGTCGGCGAGGATGTGACGGAAAACCTCAAAACCGTCCGCTCCATTCCCTTAAAGCTTTCCGAACCCATACCCTACCTTGAGGTGCGCGGCGAGGTATATATGCCTCGAAAATCCTTCGAGTACCTTAACCGCCTCTGCGAGGAACGCGAGCAAAAGCCCTTTAAAAATCCGCGCAACGCGGCGGCAGGCTCCCTTCGGCAGCTGGACAGCTCCATTGCTGCCGAACGCAGACTCGATATATTTGTATTCAATGTTCAGCAAATAGAGGGCAAAACCCTTACAACCCATAAAGAGTCGATAGACTTTCTTGCGCACCTCGGCTTCCGCACCATACCGATTGACAAGGTTTCTCACTCCATAGAGGAGGCCTTCGACGAGGTTCTCAAAATCGGCGAGGCGCGAGGCGAGCTTGACTTTGATATCGACGGCTCCGTCATAAAGGTCAACTCACTCTCACAGCGCGCGGCTTTAGGCTCCACCGCCAAGTTTCCGCGCTGGGCGGCGGCGTACAAATTTCCTCCCGAGCAGAAGGAGACCGTTCTCCGCGGCATCGCCGTACAGGTGGGGCGCACCGGCGTACTCACTCCCAACGCCGAGTTTGACCCCGTACGCCTTGCGGGAACCACCGTTTCCCGCGCGTCCCTGCACAACATCGACTTTATCCGCGAAAAGGGCATAATGATAGGCGATACTGTTTTGGTGCAGAAGGCGGGCGATATCATTCCCGAGGTGGTATCCGTCAACAAGGAAAAACGCACGGGCGAGGAACGCGTCTTTGAAATGCCCTCATGCTGCCCGGTCTGCGGCGCTCCCGTTTTCCGCGAGGAGGGCGAAGCGGCATACCGCTGCACGGGCGGGGAATGTCCGGCACAGCTTGCGCGGAACGTGGTTCATTTCGCCTCCAAGGGCGCAATGGATATTGAGGGCTTGGGCCCTTCTCTTGCCGACTCGCTGCTTGACGCGTCACTGATAAAATCCGCGGCGGATTTGTACTATTTGAAGCGGGAGGATATTATCCCGCTCGAAAAAATGGGCGAAAAGAGCGCCGATAATCTCATATCCGCCATTGAAAAATCAAAGTCAAACGACCTTGACCGCCTCATCTACGCTCTCGGCATAAGGAACATCGGTCAGAAGGCGGCAAAGGCGCTTGCCGAGCGCTTTCCCGACCTTGACGCTCTGATAGCCGCGTCTCCCGAGGAAATCTCTGCAATAGACGATTTCGGCGATATAAGCGCCGTCAGCATACAAAACTTTTTTTCCGTTCCCCAGAACATGGACATTGTTGAGCGCCTCCGCGCCGCGGGAGTGAATTTCAAAAGTCTCAGCCGTCCCAAAGGAAGCGCCTTCGCGGGGAAAACCTTTGTCCTCACGGGAACGCTTCCCACACTCAAGCGCGCCGAAGCCTCGAAAATTATTGAGGACAACGGCGGCAAAACCTCGTCCTCCGTCAGCAAAAAGACCTCATACGTCTTAGCGGGCGAGGAGGCGGGCAGCAAGCTCGATAAAGCGTTAAAGCTGGGCATTCCGGTAATTTCCGAGGATGAATTTTTGAATATGGCAGGTGCTGAAAATTGAAAATAATGCTTAAAATACTCGGCGCGGCAAAAAAATACCGCATCTTTATGCTCACAACGGCAATCGCCACTGTTTTAAACAGTATTTTCTCCTTGTACACGCCGCGTCTGATACAGAGGCTTGTAAATCTCATCGCAATCGATCCTTCCGCCCTCTCCACTGAGGCGCCCCGCCTTGCGGCGATATTTCTTGCTGTTTCCTTTGCAATCTTTGTCACACAGGCGCTTAGGGTCTATCTCGGGCATCATGCGGCGTGGCATTTTGTCGAGGAGCTTCGCGTAAAGCTTTACGACCACATACAGCGCCTCTCCCCCGCCTTCTTTTCCGACAAGCAGACAGGTCAGCTTATGAGCCGCGTCATGAACGACACCAATATGATGGAGCTTATCGTTGCGCACAACGTACCCGATATAATCGCCTATACGGTAATGTTTTTCGGCGTTATAGCCATGCTCGTTTCAATGAATCTGCGCCTTGCGATTTACGCCATACTTACTTTGCCTCTCGTAGGCGTTTTCGTATGGCTCTACGCCGTCAAGGTGCGTCCGCTCTTCAGGGCGCGCCATCAGATAATTGCCGAAATGAACGGTATGCTTCAGGACGACTTTTCCGGCGTAAAGGAAATTCAGGTATTTAACCGCCTTGACTACGAGCGCGGCCGCTTTTCCGGCAAGGCGAAGGAATTTACATATGTAACCATGAGCGCCTTTAAGCGAAGCAGCGTTGTCCATCCCTTCATAGCCTTTCTCAATCAGCTTGGCACGGTGCTTGTCATAGGCGTGGGCGGTCTTATGGCGGCAAACGGCGAGCTTGCTCCGGGCGATGTTGTCGCCTTCCTTCTCTACCTCAGCTCGCTTTATGCGCCGATAAATTCCCTTGCAAGGCTCAACGAGGATCTTCAGGACGCCCTTGCCGCAGGCGAGCGGATATTTGAGCTTCTCTCTGTCGAAAGCGATGTCAAGGACAGCGAAAACGCGTTTGACATAGGCAAAACCGACGGCGTGATAGAATTTCACAACGTGTCCTTTTCCTATAATTCTTCCTCTTCCGTTTTGCATAACTTTTCGCTTAAGATAAATAAAGGCGAAACTGTGGCTCTTGTAGGCTCCACAGGCGTCGGCAAAACCACAATCGCCTCCCTCGTCACTCGTTTTTACGACCCCACGGAGGGATCAATCACTCTTGACGGCGCCGACCTTCGCGACATCACGCTTTCCTCCCTTCACGACAATATAAGCATTGTGCTTCAGGATGTGTTTCTTTTTCACGGCACCGTTGAGGAAAATATACTCTACGGCGCGGAGCGCGCCACGCACGAGGAGGTTGTCAGAGCCGCAACGGAAGCTCACGCCGACGAATTTATCATTGAGCTTGAAAACGGCTACGACACGATCGTAGGCGAACGCGGCGTCCGCCTTTCCGGCGGTCAGAAGCAGCGCATAGCAATCGCCCGCGCCATACTCCGCAATAAGCCCATACTTGTTCTCGACGAGGCGACAAGCGCCGTCGATAACCGCACCGAGCGCCTTATTCACGAGGCGATAGATAAGGTCATCGAAAACCGCACCACCATCATCATAGCTCACCGCCTTTCCACTGTAAAGAACGCCGATAAGATAGTCGTTATCGAGGACGGCGGCGTAAAGGAAATGGGTACGCACGACGAGCTTATGGCTCAAAACGGCGAATACAGACGCCTGTACGAATCGGGCATAAATTCTTAACATAGGGGGCAATCATTATGCGTATAGTAAATTCAAAGGAAATAGAGGCTGCCGTCGCAAAAATGTGCGTTGAGGCAAACTGCAATCTGCCCGAGGATGTTTTTCTCAGGCTGAAGGAAAGCCGCGCCTCGGAGGAATCTCCCATAGGATGCGACATTCTTGACCGCATACTTGAAAACGCCGGCATTGCCGAAGAAAAAAATATGCCCATTTGTCAGGACACGGGCATGGCGGTGTTCTTCATCGATCTCGGTCAGGAGGTCATGATTGAGGGCGACACCGTCTCGGAAGCGGTAAATAACGGCGTGCGCCGCGGCTACACCGAAGGATATCTGCGCAAAAGCATCGTTTCCGACCCCTTAAAAAGGGTCAACACCAAGGATAATACTCCCGCCGTAATATACCTCTCTCAGGTAAAGGGCGACAGGATAAAAATAACCTTTGCTCCCAAGGGCTTCGGAAGCGAGAACATGGGCGGAGTAAAAATGCTCAAGCCCTCCGACGGAGAGGAGGGCGTAAAAAATTTCATTGTCGATACGGTCTCCGCGGCAGGCCCCAATCCCTGCCCTCCGATAGTAGTCGGCGTGGGCATAGGCGGAACGATGGATATGGCGGCGGTTCTCTCAAAGCGCGCTCTCACCCTTCCGCTCACCACTTCAAACCCCGACCCCTATTACGCCGATATGGAAAAGGAGCTTCTTGAAAGGATAAATTCACTCGGCATAGGTCCCCAGGGGCTCGGCGGCAGAACGACGGCGCTTAAGGTAAATATATTAACTTATCCCACCCATATCGCCGGTCTTCCCGTGGCGGTAAACATTAACTGCCATGTGACGCGGCATCTGACCAAAGAAATCTGAGTAATGGGATTTGTAATTTTTAAATAAAGCTATTGCTTTTTCTACCGAAAAATTATATAATGTACACAAAGGGTACCACCCATATCCAACAAGGAGGAAAAAAATATGAAAATCACAATCACGAGCCGAAAAACAGAAATCAAGGACAGAGAAAAGGAACTTATCGAAAAGAAAATCGGAAAGCTCGGAAAATTTTTTAATGATGACGCCGAGGCGACCGTGACGGTCTCCTCTCAGAAGAATGATAAAATCGCCGAAGTCACAATTTTCGCAAACGGTCTGGTTTACAGAGCTGAGGAGCGCGATTCCGACCTTCTCGACGCGATAGACGATATTGAAATTGCCATCGACCGTCAGATAAGAAGGAATAAGACAAGGCTTGAAAAGTCCATCAAGAGGGATGCATTTGTTTCCGTCCCCGAGGACGCGGATGATGTTCCCGAGGAAAAGGAATTTAACATAATCCGTACAAAGATTCATCATCTTAAGCCTATGACTCCCGAGGAGGCAATCCTTCAGATGAATCTTTTGGGTCACGAGTTCTTCGTATTCTTTAACGGCAACTCCGAAACTACGGACATTGTCTATAAGCGTAAGGACGGCAACTACGGTCTTATTGAAACGAGAACCGAGTAAATTATGCTTAGAATAAAAGAAGCTGTTATCGTTGAGGGGAAATACGATAAAATGCAGCTGAAAAAAGTGTGCGACGCGCTAATAATAACGACAGACGGCTTCCGCATTTTTCGCGATAAAGACAAACGGGAATTTTTAAAAGCCCTTGCCAAAAGGCAAGGGCTTTTAATTCTGACCGATTCCGACCGCGCGGGCTTCGTCATCCGCTCGCATCTTAAGAGCTTTATCCCGAATGAATATATAAAAAACGTCTATATTCCCGATATACACGGCAAGGAAAAGCGAAAAAGCGCCCCTTCCAAGGAGGGGCTTATCGGCGTAGAGGGCATAGATGAGGCAACGCTTTCCCGCCTTTTAAAAGAGGCTGAAGCGGCGCCTTCCCAAAAGAGCGGCAAGCCGATAACAAAAGCCGACCTCTTTGAGCTGAAGATATCAGGCTCAAAGGAAAGCGCCTCTCTCCGCAGTCAAATAGCGGGGGAATTATCGCTTCCCTCCCGCCTTTCAGCAAACGCGCTCCTTGAAATATTCAACTCCATGTTTTCCCGTGACGAATTTTTTGATTTTGT
>CAZIBK010000060.1:6278-8314 GCA_964537125.1 uncultured Oscillospiraceae bacterium | reverse complement strand
AAAAATTAACCGCCGATAAAAAACGGCGGTTAATTTTTTTGATATTTAAGAAAGCGTTAAGCATTTAAGCATAACAGAGGGTCTATCCTTTCCCCGTTCTTGAAAATTTCAAAATGGAGGCATACTCCCGTGGCGCTTCCGGTCCGTCCAAGGCGTCCGATGACGTCGCCCTTGTTCACAACATCTCCTGCTTTTACATTTACGGAGGAGCAGTGCGCGTAAAAGGTCTCAAATTCCGCGCCATGGCGTATTTTTATGTAATTGCCGTAAACGGAATCAAAGCCCGTTTCAACAATTTCTCCGTTCTCTGCGGCAAATACGGGGTCGTTTAAGCTTCCGCCCATATCTATTCCGCCGTGAAGCTTTTCTTCGCCCGTTATGGGATGAATCCTATACCCGAAGGCGGATGTAATTACGCCCTCGCAAGGGAGGATAAATTCCGCCTCAAAATCAGCGTTTGCGCTTCCTTCTCCGTCTGCCGCAGCCATAACCGCCGTGGAAATTGCAATTGCCGTAAGCAGCGCCGCCGCGCAAATCAAAGCCGCTATTCCGGATAATTTTCCTTTCCGTGCGCGCATTTTTTCAAATCGGGTTTTAAGCAGCCTGCCTCCGCCGCTCATCTGCGTTGTATAAAAATTTACGAACATTTTTTACCTGCCTTTCTTTTTTCTGCCAATTCTAAAATCATATTCATATATAATCTCTTTTCTTTGTCGGACATACTTTTTATCACCTCTGCGTCACAGGCAATTTCGCAAGCCTGATTTATATTTTTGCTCAAAAAGTACGCCAACGGATTAAACCAATGTAACGCGTTTACGAAAAGCGCGAACCATTTAAATACCAAATCTCCGCGTTTATAATGCGTCAGCTCATGATAAAATATCATCCTCTCTTCACACTCTTTAAACTCCCTCCTCGGAATATAAATCACCGGTCGCACCACTCCCGCAAGCATCGGCGGCGATAAATCATCCGATATCCTGATTTTTACACCTCTCTTAATTCCAAGCTCTTTTTTTACTTCCGAAAATGCGGCGCTTTCCTTAAGCTCTATACTGCTTCTTCTCTTTTTAATGAGAAATACAGCATAGCTGCACAGCGCCGACGCCAAAAAGATGCACACTCCCAAAAGCCAAATCAATGCCGCCGATTCAGCCGGGTCAATTTTAATTTTCGGCTCCGTCTGCGGCAGCTCTTCTTCAACGAAATTAAACTCCGCCTCCGATATATCCACCTCGGAAAAGCGCGGAACCGTCTCCTTCGGAATAAGCCTCCACAACGGAACAATCATGCACAAAAGAGCAATAAGCCACAAAAATACCTGCCATCCCGCGGAAATTTTTTTCAGCGAAAACGGCTTCAAAAAAAGCAGCATAATCACGGCAACGCTGCCCGTACATGAAAGCATCACTACCGTCTTAAAAACCTCGGTTAAGCTCATTTTTCTATTATTTCGCGCAGCTTGGCTATCTCGTTTTCCGATATCTCTCGGCTCTCATAAAGGGATGCTACCAGATTGCCTACCGAACCTTTATAAAGCTTTGACAACAGGCTTTTCGTTTCATCCATACTGTAATCCTTTTCGCACAATACCGCATAGTAAAGATTTGCCTTACCGTGCCGCTCATATGCGGCAACGCCCTTGTCGCACAGTCTCGTAAGAAGTGTTCCCACGGTATTTCGGCTCCATGTACTCCCGTCAGGCAGCTTTTTTATTATCTCCCCCAACGATATCGGCTTTTCCGCACTCCACAGTATTTTCATTACAGTGTATTCCGACTCCGTAATTGTTTGCTTTGGCATATTATGCGTCCTCCCTTTTTAAGACTACAATTGTGGTCTATCATCATTATACAACTACAACTGTAGTCTGTCAATGCTTTTTTCGCAAAAAAATACACGAAAACCACCTGTTTTCCGTGTACTGATTTTTTATTGAAAATAACAAGATATTGTTGGCATCATGTCTTTAACCCTATAAACAATACATAAGCGCCAATCTTAAAACATATATTATAAAATTCAAAATAATT
>CAZIBK010000060.1:0-6178 GCA_964537125.1 uncultured Oscillospiraceae bacterium | reverse complement strand
TACAACACAAGTGTGGACTACCTTCTGGATTTAACCGATGAAGCAAAGCCATACCCTCCGAAAAAATAAATACGGCTTTCCTCAAGAACGATTTGTTCAAGAGAAAAGCCATATTTTTTTCCTTTTTATCGGTTTATCGGGTTTCCTGTCGTTTAAGAGTTACAGCGCTCCGAAAACCTCGCCTATGGCGTCATGTATTACAAGGTCAGCCTTTGCGTCCTGCGGGGTTTTGCTCTTATTTATAAGCACAAGATATTTTCCGTTGAAGTAATTTATGAGCCCTGCCGCAGGATAAACCACAAGGCTTGTTCCTCCCACGATCAGCATATCGGCTTTGGATATAGCCCGAACCGCACCCTTTAATACATTGTCGTCAAGCATTTCCTCATAGAGAACCACATCGGGCTTTACGATTCCGCCGCAGCCGCACCTCGGAACACCCTTTGACTTTACCACATATTCAAGCGGATAAAACTTGCGGCATTTTTCGCAGTAATTCCGCATGACCGAACCGTGCAGCTCATAAACATTTTTGCTTCCCGCAGCCGTATGAAGTGAATCAATGTTTTGAGTAACTATGGCTTTAAGCTTGCCCTCTTCCTCAAGACGGGCAAGGTATTTGTGCGCCGCGTTTGGCTTTGCATCCTCAAAAATCATTCTGTCCTTGTAAAATTCGTAGAACTCCTCCGTATTTGATTTAAAGAAGCTGCGGCTTATTATTGTTTCCGGCGGATATTTGTACTTCTGATTGTACAGCCCGTCCACGCTTCTGAAATCCGGTATTCCGCTTTCGGTGGAAACTCCCGCTCCGCCGAAGAAAACGATATTGTTACACTCATCTATCATTTCTTTAAGCCTTGCTACATTTTCATCCATGAAGCTATACCTCCCAAATTAACAGAAACGCATATAATAAATATTCCGAGAGCTATCAGTAAAATTCCGCACATAAAATAAAATATCATGTCTCTTTTTTCGATGGCCTTGCGGTTTTTCTTGTCAACGCAAATTTTCACTTTGCTTCCGACCGTATCCGTAGTGCGGCGCATGGGGCGCTCCGACCTTACGACAACGCTTTCCCCGTTGTCCTCAAAGCAATACACCTTGAAAAACCTTGTCTTTATGCCGCCCGTGTTGTCGTAAAGCTCGTCCTCCGCTTCGTCTATTATCTCCGCTTCAAAAACTTCTATTTTCTTACCGCGTATGACCCGCGACTCGTAAATGTCGTACAATCCGAATAAAATCAGAAACGCACCGAGTATTTTAAAAACTATTATCATGAATCATTCATCCCCTCAGTCCGCCGGCTGTAAGGACGCAACGCTGTTCCAATAAAGAAGCTTTACGGAGGCAATGCTGTCAAAATCACCGTTTATTTCCAGCACATCGCCTAAAAGCACATCCTCCGTTCTGAGCGTTACACAAGCGAGGGCTCCCGAAGCGTCGTAAAGCGCAATAATGGCTACGCCGCCGATAAAATCCCTGTCATTGTTTGTGATACATACTTTGCCGGGCGTATATTCATACGATATTTTACCGTCTGTGCCCTTCATGTAAATTCTGCCGGGGATGTTATTTTCTTCGTTAAAGGCAAAAACTATTATGTTCTCGCCCTCTGTATTGAGCTCCTCCGCGTTTTTCGCAACAGAAAATTTTGTAATATTTCCGTTTTCGTCAACAGCTGCCGCCGCAATATATACATCGTCGCGACCGTATGTGTCAAGCTCGCCTTCAATTCCTCCGTCGAAGGATAGCGCCTGTATATATTCCTCCCTTTCCTCCTCGGCGTACTCAGGCGTTTTAGCATATGCTTCCTTAATTTCCTCCGTACTCATTGCGTAATTGAGCACGGTAAATTCGCGTACCGTACCTTTAAAATACGGATCGCCGCTGTAAAGGGATTTTCCTATATAGTTTTGCTGCGTCATGCCAAGCTCCGACACGGTCATTCCCAAATTTCCGCTCATTACAATCTCGCCGTCAAGATAGAGCTTTGCCTCGCTTCCTTCAAGAGTAACCGCCGCTGTACCCCATTCTCCGGCTCTTATTCCGGGAACCGACGCCACTGCCTTTTCGCTTGAATAACTTGCCTTAGTCATCGCAAAGCGCAGGGTATTTGTCGTCGGACGCGAAGTATTGAGGAACATATATCCTTCGGTAGAGCTGTTCCCGAAGCAGTACGCGAAAATGTTGCTCTTTGCCGCTTCCGGCTTTGCCGTAAATATTATTGTAATATTGTCATGCCCGTAAAGCACGCCTTCGGGCATCCTTACAAAGTCGTCCGTTCCGTCAAAATACGCTCCGTCCTCCGTTATTGAAAGTCCGTTATTCGCCGCGCCGTGGTTTCCGTTGCCGGAAGAGTCTCGGATAATATCCCCGCTATTTTCTTCAAACTTGTAGGAAAGTATTACGCTGTCATTTACGATTACAGGCTTTTTAAGAACCGTCACCTCGAACCGAGCGACCAATTCCTCACCCGAATATGCGGTGAGCGTCACCGTCACATCCTCATCGCCCCGTGTAACTGCGCCGCCGGACGTGATAACATCCTCATTTGATGAAACCCATGTAAGGCTTTTTGTACCAAGCTTTGCCGGGAGTGATATATCGCCTGTCACCTCGCTCGGCAATGAAAGGGTAAACCTTGCATATTCGTCATAAAGAGCCGTAACCTCATCCTTTGAGACAGCATAGTCGTAAAGCTTTACCTCATCCGCCGTTCCGCTCGGAGCGTCTGCCTGCCAGTATGTAGCGCCAAGGTAAAGCGACCCGCTGTCCTTCACAACGCCTCCGCTTCCCACAAGAGCGCCGTTCACATATAAGCTGCCCACACCCGCGTTTTCAACATATACAACATTCGCCCACGAAGACAGCTCCGCGCTTTCCGCCGCCGCAACGGTTGTCCATGAATAGCCTGCGCCGTTTGTCCATAAGGCTGCCTTTCCGGCTCTTGACTGTATGCCTGTCCATTTCTGGTTTGATGCCGTCCCCATGTTCTTAAAGAAAATTGTATCCGTATCGCCCGATGATGTTATCTTCACCATTGCGGAAACCGAAAATGTGTCGGTCACCTCGCCGAGATACACTCCGTAGGTTCCGTTAAGAGCAAGTCCGCTTTGCAAAAATCCGTCGGATGTGTATACCGCGCTGCCGCCCGATGCAAGCGAGCTTGTCACTGTCTGTATGCTTTCCTCTCCCTCAAAAGCATAATATACCTTTTCCTCGGCAGAGGCAGGAAACGAAAACATAAGCAAAATAAACGCAAAACATAAAACCGCCGCAATAAACCTCTTCATTTTTCATTCCCTCCTTAATATTCTATCGTTTCGCTGTATGTTCCGATAACTGCCGTATAGCTTCCGCTCTCTTCGGGCTTGTATGTATAATCAATCACGCGCCCCGAGTCAATGCGGAAAATCGCCATGTCAACTATATCTCCGCTTTCGTTTTTCACATATGCGAGGACTGCGTTTTCCTTTCCCGTATATGTCCCCGATATCTTTATTCCGTCCTCAGTTACCGATATATCCATTTTGTCGGGATTTTTTGCATCCGTCACTATAAACGACGACGCTTTTTTATTGTATCCGTTTGTCAGAACCACTCTGTCGCCGTCAACGGTCAGATACATTCCTTTTTCCGTCATGCTCTCGAAGGATACTCCCTCGCCCGAAAGTCCCTCGCGCTCGATAAACGTCATGCTCTCCGCAGTGGAGACTGCCGCGTCCTCATCGTGCAGAAGCTTTACATAAGAATTGTCGTTCGTTATAAAATATCCCATCTTATTGACGGACTGGATCGAAACATAGCTCTCATTTCCCCTCCCCGGGATGATTTCCCAAAGAAAATCCGACTTATTCACCGTGAAATTGTCGGCATATACAAGAGCGCCCGTAGGATATGCCGTCTCAAGCGTGGAATTTTCAAAATGCCCGTGATAAAGCTTCTTCGACGGCTCGGATACCGGCGATATATATACCGCCGTTCCGTCAAGACCGACCGAGCTTTCCTCAAACATATCTATGCTTCCGTCCTCGTTGAACTTCAGCTCGTCTATGCACACGCTCCTTCTGTACCCGCTTCCGCTTTCGAGAGCTCCCGTGTGATAAACTATGTACGTCTTTCCGTTCCAATCAAAGACCGCAGGATGGTTTGTGTTGCTTGACGAGCCCGCAGGCATTATAACCCCGCCGTATTCATAGGGTCCCCAAATATTGTCGCTTGTCGCATATGACAATTCCTCGTACCAGTTCGACGCAAAGAAAAGATAATATACTCCGTTTCTCTTGTAAAGCCACGGCGCCTCGGTATATTGCGAATCCTCGGGAATACCGTTAATCGTAATCTCCGTTATGTCGCCTCCGTTTACAACGCCGTCACCGTTGGCGTCCTCAAGCGAAATAAGGGTTTCGTCAAGCTCCGCCATATAGCAGTTGCTGTTCCCCCAGCAAAGATAGCGATGCTCTGTTCCGCTCTCATCCTCTTCTATAAGCACCGTAGGATCTATATCGTCCCAGCTCACCTTGCCGTTAGTCCATCCCGGCTCCACAAGCTTTACACCGTTTTTCGCGTCAACATACGGACCTGTCACATTGTCGCTCACTCCGACGGACATTCCCGTCGCGCTCTTGCACATAAAGAAATAATACTTATCCCTGTACTTTACAACCTGTGACGCCCACGCCTGTGATGGGCTGCCCCATGAAAAATCTCCGGCTTTGAGAGGCACGCCTTCATACTTCCAGTTTAAAAGATCCTGCGAGGAATAGCACAGCCAGTCCGGCATACTGTATCCGCTGCCGGTGGCGGTGTCATGCCCCACAAAAAGGTACACAGTGTCCCCTTCGACATATATCGCGGGGTCGCCCGCGTAAACACGGTTGCCGTCTCCGTCCGTTCTGATTATCGGATTGTTAGCCGAAGCTGTCGTAAAACATACGGCTAACAGCGCTGCCGATAACAGTAAACAAAAAAACCTTTTCATTCAACATCTTCCTTTCATAAAGTGATAATATATCCATCCTTTTACATGGCAGTAAAAGCGCCGTGCAAAAAGCGTTTCGCAGTATATTTTATACGCGACGCCGTTCATATCTATATCCTTGCCGTCCCTCGAAACACCCGTGACAAGGGCAAATATCATATCCTCCGTAACCTTTTCCGTATTGTACTGATTGTCGCCGCAGATAACATAGCCGTCTTTTTCCTTGCCGATGATGCGGTGCATTACATATTTCCCGTCCGCACGCCGAAAGAATACAACATCGTATTTTTCGGCAGAGCCATTAAACGGCTCAATCGTAACATCATCCCTGCCTCCTCGGATAAACGGCAGCATACTTACGCCGCTCGGCTTAAAGGTAAAGCTTTTTCCCTGTTTAAAGCATTCGTCAATGAAAGGTCTCAGCGTTTCAATTTTCACTTTTTGGCTCATCCGCTTTTCCCCTCTCAAGCCTAAGAAGCTTTTCCTTCACCTTCAAACCTCCCGCAAAGCCGGTAAGGCTTCCGTTTTTTCCAATAACTCTGTGGCACGGCACTACTATTGCAATCGGGTTTTTCCCGCATACCGCACCCACCGCCCTTGCCGCCCTTTCATTTCCGACTGCGCGGGCTATTTCCGAATAAGTCGCCGTTTTTCCGTATTCTATTTCGGAAAGCTTCCTCCATACCGCCTCGCAGAAAGGCGTTGAATTGAACGATATGGGAATATCAAAAGCTTTTCTTTCCCCGTTTAAATACTCCTCAATTTCCTTAAGGCATAGCATAATAAAAGGAGTTTCCTCGTGTTTATCGCATTTTTCAAACGATACCCTCACGAGATATCCGTTTTCCTCCGCAAGGGTGAGATAACCGATTTTTGTATCAAAGCACGCCGTACTCAAAAAAACTCCCCCTTATACCTCAGTATACCACGCCGAAAGTATGACTTCAAGCCAAAATATAAAAAATCAGGCGATAGAAATCCTAAATCTACCGCCTGATAAAATAACCGCTGTTTTAACCTTATTTGCTTGCTTCTTCAACCGCAACGGCAACCGCAACAGTAGCGCCGACCATCGGGTTGTTGCCCATACCGATAAGCCCCATCATTTCAACGAACCAATCGGCAATAACAATATGTAAGTGCTAAAATCACCTAAATTAAGCCAATACCAATTAAAGCTAATCACATTATTTT
>CAZIBK010000059.1:0-8473 GCA_964537125.1 uncultured Oscillospiraceae bacterium | reverse complement strand
ATGTAAAAAAACGTTGTGAAAACCAATAAAGCCCGGTTTAAGGCTTTGAGCGGTAAACCGGGCTTTTGCTTACAGATATCCTCTTATATCTACGGCAAGCTTTTCTTCAAGATTTATAAGGCGTTTTGTGATATCCTTTGCCTTTTCGGCAGCCGCTTTATATTGATTGAGATAGCGGTTCAGAGATTTGACGCCCATATTGCAGCCGTCGGTAATGAGGTCGGCAATAGTATTATCGCTGTTGTCTACGGCTATTTTGACGTTTGTCTTGATATGAGCCATGTTTTTGGCAATGATACTCGGCTCTTTGCCTTCATCGCAGAAGGAATTGAGAAGAGAGTGCGTTTCGCTTCCGAGCTTTTGATGCTCCTCCTTACATTCGGCAAGAAGGGTGCGCAAGTCATCGCTTTTGACGTTGTTATACACGTCGTCGATGGAGTCAACGCCCATTTTTATACCCGCGTTACACTCCTTTAAAAGCTCTATCGTATCGTTATTTATCAAAAAAATCATCTCCCAAGGCTATTATTGAAAAAGAGACTGATTTTTATGCTCAGATGAGAGAGAAAAGTGAGAAAATAATATTAAGAGCCGCACATATTACAAAGCCGAAAAGCGTGGGAAACAGCATTGAAAAGAGCGTCCAGGCGAGGCTTTTCGTCTCTTTTTTTACGGTGAGAACGGCGCTTGAACAGGGCCAATGGCAAAGGGTGAATATTATAAACGACGCCGCGGTAGCAACGCTCCAGCCGTTTGAAACGAGAAGCGCTTTGAGAGAGGAAAGGGAGTCAAAGCCCGTAAGTACCGAGCCTTTCGTATATGCCATAATCGCTATCGGCAGCACTATTTCATTTGCGGGAAAGCCGAGGATGAACGCCAAAAGAATTGTGCCGTCAAGCCCCATTATCCGACCTATGGGGTCGAGAAAAGCCGAAAGATGCAGAAGAAGGCTTGTGCCGCGCAGGGTGATATTTGACAAAATCCATATTACCGCTCCCGCAGGAGCTGCAACGCTTACGGCTCTTCCGAGCACAACCGCAGTTCGCTCAAATATTGAGGAGATGATTACCCTCAGCACCGCAGGCTTGCGGTAGGGCGGAAGCTCGAGGATAAAGCTTGATTTTTCTCCCGAGAGCAGGGTTTTTGACAAGACAAACGATGCGAAAAATGTGATGAGTACGGAAAGGACGAGAACGAGGGCGAGAAGCGCTCCCGAAAGAATTGAAGAACCGAATGAGAAAAACATGGTTATTACTGCGATAAGTGCGCCGAAACGCCCGTTGCAGGGGATAAAGACATTCGTCAGAATTGATATGAGCTTTTCGCGTTTTGAGGCTATTATGGCGCTGCCCGCAACGCCCACACAGTTGCATCCGAGTCCCATACACATGAAAAGGAGCGTGAGACGCTGTTTGCGAAGCTTTGAAAAGCTGTTGTGCGAAAAAGGCAATTGTTTTGAGGCGCTGCCGTGAATTGTTCAATGTTTCATTATTTCGTAATTTCGTATTCAAATAAATTTTCCGCACAGTCGAATTTAAAATATATATTTACCGTCTGTTTTTTGACGCCGTTTTCGGAGGCGGCTTGGCAGACGGTTATTTTATCCACAAAGGTGAAGAGAATTTCCGGCGTGAGATCGGAAACAGGGTCAATAAGGCTCAGCCTTTGGCGGAGAGCCGTTTTTGCTTCGTCCTTACTTTTTTGCCGCGCCTCTTCCAAAAGGCGGAGGGCGTTATCGCGTTCGGATTGAAAGCGCGGGAGGAGCGAATCAAACTGAGGCAGGGGAACGGCTCCGCTGTATTTATCGGCAAAAAGCCCTGTGAGCTTTTTTTCAGCCGAGGCAAGCCTTTGTTCAAGGCTTCCGCAATCGGTAAGAGCTGACGCCGATTCGGTCAAAAGACGTTCCTTTTCATCTTCCGTAAGCGAAAGAGCCGCGGAAAGGGCTGCTTTTACGGCTGAAAAAAGAGCGGCATAGTCAATCGAGTGGCTTGTACAGACCCTTTTGCCATGCGCTTTATATCCGCCGCAGACCAAGCTTGCGGGAGAGCCTTTCTTGCGGGTTGAAGCGCTTGACATTGCTCTGCCGCAGTCGGCGCAGAATGCTGTGCCGGAAAAAATATTTGCAAAGCCTGTTGAGCGGGACAGCCGACGCCCTGCCATACGGCGGCGCACTGTTTGCCATGTGTCGGCGGAGATGATGGGCTCGTGTGTGTTTTCTACCTTTATCCACTCCGATTTGGGGCGCGAAAGAGAGCAGCGGCTTTTAAAGCTCGGCTTTTCAGTCTTCCCTTGAACGGTATGACCGAGATAGGTCTCGTTTCTGAGAAGCTTGCCGACAGAGGAGGACGACCATTCTCCGCCGGAAGGGGAAGAAATATGCTCGGAATTTAATATGTTCGCTATTTCTGAGGGAATATTTCCCTCAGAGGCAAGACTGAATATCCGGCGCACGGTGGGAGCGTTTGCTTCGTCTGTGACAAGGCGGTTTTTGTTTTGCGCGTCTTTTTTATAGCCGAAGGGCGCGAAGGAGCCTATGTATTCGCCGCAGTCCATTTTGGCACGGAGAGCGGAGCGTATTTTAAGGGAGATATCGGCGGAATAGAGTTCGTTTGTAAGATTATGCACGGGTGTGACGATGTTGTAATTTCTGTCGCGGTGATATGTGTCAATCCCCTCGGTGACGGAGATGAAGCGAACCCTTTTGCGAGGAAAGACGGTATCAAGCAATGTACCGGTATCTCCCGCGTTGCGCCCGAGACGGGACAGGTCTTTTGTGAGGACGATATTTATTTTTTTGAGGGAAATGTCATCCATCATGGCGAGAAACGCCGGACGGGCGGAAACGGTGGCGCCGCTGTAGCCGTCGTCGATATATTCGCCGTATATATAAAAATTGTGTTCGATACAGTACGCGCGGAGTATCTTTCGCTGAGTTTCGATTGAAGAGCTTTCGGAGCCCTTTTCGTCTTCTTTGGAAAGGCGCATATAGAGGGCGGCGTTATTCATTCCGAACCCTCTTAAGAAGCCATTTTTTTATCAGCTCAAGCTTTTTTGCCGTTGAGACCGATTTGATATTGATAATAAGCATAAATATCACCTCCGTAATATTTATGCGCAAAGGCGGTTGAGTTTTACGGAATTTTATGATAGCATAACAAAGAGGTGACGCGCTGTGAATTGCGATAAATACAGTATATTAAAACAATATTTCGGGCATGATTCGTTCCGCCCGGGGCAGGAAGAAATCATAGATTCCATTATTTCGGGGCGTGACGCGCTCGGTATTATGCCTACAGGTGCGGGGAAATCTGTCTGCTATCAGACGCCCGCGCTTATGGCGGACGGAATAACCGTTGTCATTTCGCCTTTAATATCGCTTATGAAGGAGCAGGTCGGCGCGCTGATACAATCAGGCGTGAGAGCGGCATATTTTAACAGCTCGCTTACATACGGGCAGTATTTAAAGGCTCTTTCAAATGCGGAGAAGGGTGTATACAAAATAATTTATGCGGCTCCCGAGAGACTGACAACCAAGATGTTTTTGGATATGTGCGCGAAGGTGAAAATATCCCTTGTGGCGGTTGACGAGGCGCACTGCGTGTCCCAGTGGGGGCAGGATTTCAGACCGAGCTATCTCAAAATAGCGGAATTTATGGAGAAGCTTCCTTACAGACCTGTCATGGCTGCCTTTACGGCTACCGCGACGAGGGAGGTAAAAGAGGACATAATCAGAATATTGAAGCTGAAAAACCCTGTTACGGTGACAACGGGCTTTGACAGACCGAATCTGTATTTTTCGGTCGTTGCGGGTAAAGAAAAGTCTGCGGAGCTGCTCGATTTTTTAAAGGATAAAAAGGATATGTGCGGCATTGTGTACTGCTCGACGCGGAAAACAGCGGAGGAGGTATGCGAATTTCTGAACAAGCACTCCTATGCCGCAACGAGATATCATGCGGGGCTTGACGATGCGGAGCGACGGAAAAACCGAGAGGATTTTGTCTACGACAGAAAAAATATAATGGTTGCCACAAATGCGTTCGGCATGGGAATAGATAAATCAAATGTGAGGTTTGTAGTACATTACAATATGCCGAAAAATATTGAAAGCTACTATCAGGAGGCAGGGCGTGCGGGGCGCGACGGAGAAAAGGCGGAGTGTATGCTGATGTACAGCCCGCAGGACGTCAGAATAAACAGGTTTCTTATAGAAAATTCGGAGCCTAATCCGGAGCTTGATGAAAAAACTCAGGCAGAGGTGCGCGAAAAAGAGCTTGATGGGTTGAAATATATGACCTTTTACAGCACGGGAAAGACCTGTCTGCGTTCTTATATACTCAGATACTTTGGCGAAAGAGGTCCCGGCTCCTGCGGAAATTGCTCAAACTGCCGTGCAAAAATCAGCCGCAGAGCGGAAAATGTCTATACGGAAGAGAAGCTGTATAATGTTGACGGGGAGCTTTTGACAGAGCTTAAAGCGCTGCGCAAAAAGCTTGCCGCACGTTCGGGAGTGCCCGCATATGTGGTATTCAGCGATTCGTCGCTTGTTGATATGTGCAGAAAGCTGCCCTCAACAAAAGAAGAATTTATCCGTGTTTCGGGAGTAGGTGCGGTAAAAGCCGAGCGCTACGGAGATGATTTTATTAAGGTTATAAGAAGGAGGAAGAAAGAATAACAAACAGGCTGCGGCAAAATGATTTTCAAACAGCAAAACGCAAAAAAAGCATGGAAAACAACAAAAATCTCTTGATTATATGACCGAAAGATCATTTTTCAAGAGATTTTTGGATTTTTTGCGCAATACTTGAATCAGCCCAATATTTTGTCCATAAAGTAGGGAAGCTGTTTCCTCCACCAGAACCAGTCGTGGCTTACGTCAAAGCCCCAATAGTCCGCCCACACAGGGATATTTTTTGCCTTGAGAACGGATTCAAGATGACGTGTGCCGGCGAGAAGATCATCCTCCCACGCGCCGCGCCCCACACACAGTATTATGCGGCTTTGGCGATAAAGCTCCATATAGGGATGGTCTTGCGGCATATTGGCAAGGAAATGCACGGGAGAGTTATTATAGAGAAGGTCGTCCATATAACCGGGGATGAAATACTGAGCATTAAAGATGCCGCTGAGGGAAAGCATTGTGTCAAACAAATCGGGACGGCGAAAGAAGAACGTGCCGGCATGTGCGCCGCCCATGCTGCAGCCTGTGACAATTGCCTTTTGAGACGTTCCGTTTATTTCACGGGCGAGAGGGAAAAGCTCGTCGGTAATGTAATGATACCACCTTTCGTGGAGCTCAAGACGGGCTCTCGGATCGCCGTTTGAGTCAGACCACGTTTCACTGTCGATGGAATCGACGCAGAAAAGCCGGAGACGTGAGGAATCTATCCATTTGGCAACAGTGTCCGCCATGCCGAAGTTTTCAAAGTCGTAATAACGCCCGTTCTGAGACGGAAACACAAGGCAGATACGACCGCCCGAGCCGATGACGTCAAACTCCATGGTACGGTTAAGGTTTTGACTGTATGATGAATAGTGGTGCTTTTTCATATTAATCTCCATTCCGCCGCCCTGCATCGGCACAAATAGGGAATAAAATCAATCTCTTATCGCAGGGCAAGGAATGATAAGAGATTATTGCGCATATGCGTTTTGCGGGATCGCACAGCGGATTTAATCCTGCAGGAGGCTACCGTGAAGGGAAATTTCACGTTAACGCTTCTTTTGATGAACAAATTCTATAAACGCCTGCGCGCTTTCATAATCCTTTGCGTGGGCGGTGTACATCTGATTGCCCATTGCGGCGGAGAGAAGGTCGGGCATACGCTCGCACATTACTATATCGGAGCCGTATTTATCAAGAATTTCCTCATGAGAATGAACGTAGCTATAGCAGTCTCGGCGGCTTGCATATACGCAGTAGTGGTGATTATTGCTGTCGGGAAGGATACGCCTGTCATATTTGACCATTTCAGCCCAAATCTGATAAACATCGGTAGAATGTGCAAAATTCATCATATCGGGAGTGTAGCCTCCTGCCGGCCGCATATTTACCTCAAGCCCCACAAAGTCGCCTATATCGCCCAGACCTTTTTTTGCCTTTGTGAGACGGAAAAATTCAAGATGAACGAAGCGGCTCTTCACGCCGAAGGATTTTACCGCGGCGCGCCCTGCCTTTTGAAGCGCGGGCGGAAGGCAGGCGGCAGTGTAATACGAAAGGTCGATTTTGTCGTTTACGATATCCATTATGGACGGAGGCCACACGGTCATTGACTCAAACAGAGGCTCGCAGTGCGAGTCGGTGATAGCGTCGTAGGAGCAGATATCGCCCGTCACAAATTCCTCCATCACATAGGGATGCGGGGGAAGATGGGCAAAGAAATCCGACAAATCGGCGTCGTTTTTGAGCTTATATGTATCGGAGGCGCCGACGCCGACATCGGGCTTTACAATGACGGGGTAATCCGCAAGAGAAATAAATTCCCGTGCGGCGTCCAAGGTTGTTACCTTCAGGCAGCGCGCGGTAGGTATGCCCGCTTTTGCGTAGAAAGGCTTCATAGCCGACTTGCTCTTAAAGCTTGTTATTTCGTTCACGTTTGCGCCGGTAGTGACATTAAAATCCGTGCGCAGGCGCGCGTCCTGCTCGAGCCAGTATTCGTTATTGGATTCAATCCAGTCAATTTTACCGTATTTAAAGGAGAAAAACGCAACCGCGCGGAAAACCTCGCCGTAATTTTCAAGAGAGTTTACCTTGTAATATTCCGTAAGGCTTTCCTTCAGGCGGTATTCAAGCTCGTCATAGGGGGAATCGCCGATGCCGAGGACGTTTATCCCCTCCCTTTTGAGGCGGTCGCAAAAATTCCAATAGGTGTGCGGAAAATTAGGAGAAATAAATACAAAATTCATAATATCAGACTTCTTTTTGTTGAAAAATATAAAACCTACAATATTTATGTGCTTAATAGTATCACAAAACAGAACATTCGTCAATATTTTTTTTATCCGCTCACGACCCTTATCACATGGTAAGAGCCTGCTTGCCGCAGCTGCCGCAGCGTTTAAAGGTGTTGTCAAGGTTAAAGGCGACGCGCGGAAGATAACCGAACTCTTCAAGCAGAGTAAAAAACGGAAAGAACACTGCCATAGGCGGAAGCATTACGGATACGACGGCGGAGAGAGTACGGTATATTCCGTCAACCGCAAGGGAAGCGAGCTTCGGCGGCAGAGAAAGCCGAATCAAAAGCTGAGACAGGCGTTCTCCGAGAGACGCGAAGAGCTTTGCCAAAAGGTCTGAGGGGTAGTTTGCCGCTATGATTGTAATATACAAGACAACGCAAAGCAGAAGAAGCATTATCGGTATGCCGAAGCGCGGCGAGCAGAGAATGGCGTCAAGTCTGCGGTCAAGGCTTCGGCGGCGTGACGTATCGCGTGAGGCAGCCGTTTTGGCTATTTTTTCTCCGAGGAGAGTGCAGCGCTCCGAAATTTCGCGGCGTAGGGCGTCATCGCCGGAGGCGGCTTCGGAATAAAGCTCCGTAACCGCGTCCTTACGGGAAGGAGAAAGGGCGTTTAATTTTTCCTCGGCGGAGGGGGAATAGAGCGGAGTAAAAACTCGGCGGGAAAAATGACCGGAGGAGACAGCCTCTATTGCCTCTATCAGCTCTCCGATACCTTTTTTTCTGCCCGCGCTGCATAAAACGACGCGGGTTCCCAATATAAAGGCAAGCGCTTCGCGGCTTACCGATATGCCCTTTTTGGCGGCTTCGTCGCAGAGATTGACGCATACGACGCAGCGCGGAGTTATCTCAAGAATTTTTATTGCAAGCGAAAGAGAGCGCGAAAGCATTGTCGCGTCAAGAACTATAACGCAGCAGTCGTAGCCGCCTTTTGCAATTTCGGAAGCGGCGGAGCGTTCCTCGGCGCTTGGGTATGAGAGTGATGAAATGCCCGGAAGGTCTGAGAAAAGATATGTCTTTCCGTTATGTATCCCGTATCCTTCGGATACGGAGACAGTCTTGCCCGCCCAGTTCCCGGTGTGGACGTGAAGCCCTGTAAGACGGTTGAATAGAGTGCTTTTTCCTACGTTGGGATTTCCGGCGAGAATAACCCTTCGCACATCATTGCCGGAAATATTCTTGCGCTTTAACATCTGAACACCTCTTTACATTCTTTACATATATATTATCGGCATCCTCGCGGCGGACGGCAATGACGCAGTCGCCGACCCGATAGGCGCTTATTCCGCCGCCGAGGCTTTGCATAAGGCAGCATACGGGCTCTTTTTCCGCCATCCCGATATCCATAAGACGAAAACGGACAGTGTCGCCGCATTGCAAGGAAAAAATTTCGGCGTATTCGCCTATGCCCAGCTCGGATAATCTGAAGGACATGGCAAATCCTCCCTTCGTGCAGTATATTATCCCTGTTAAAATTATATTTATAAAGACCGCGTTTTGTGACAGCGGTCGGCACGGGGAAA
>CAZIBK010000058.1:1602-8565 GCA_964537125.1 uncultured Oscillospiraceae bacterium | reverse complement strand
ATTTTCTCAAAATTTTCTCCGAAAATGCTTTGATTTTCACCTGCAAACGGCATATACTTTATATTGAAAGGACTGATTTTGCATGAACTGTTCCCGTATAATAGATTTTCCCTTTGCCCTCGATCTTAAAAACGCCGTTTCGGAACGCTTTTCCGAGCATCTGCATTTTCACGACGGCTGCGGCGGGCAGTATTTTTCGCTTGAAAAAACCGCTCCCATTATTACGGCATTTATAAAGGAATACCTGAACGAAAGAGGCATAGAGCCCGTCTTTTCCGAGGATAACCTCTCCTTCACCCTTGTGAATAAACCGAGGACGTAAAAGGATTTTACTTTTTTAAGGAAACGCCGATTGCTTTTCTTACGCATTTATTTTGCTTTGAGTATGGACAAAGCTTTACAATTGTGTTAAAATATGCTCAGATTTTATGCAAAAGGGATGATCCGCATTTGAAAAACATGGAAAAAACATACGAACCTAAGAGCGTTGAAAAACGCCTCTACAAAAAATGGTGCGACAACGGCTATTTTCACGCCGAGGTCGACAGCAAAAAGGAACCTTATACTATCGTCATTCCGCCCCCGAACGTAACCGGTCAGCTTCACATGGGGCACGCCCTTGACGAAACGCTTCAGGATATACTTATCCGCTATAAGAGGATGCAGGGCTATAACGCCCTTTGGATTCCCGGCACAGACCACGCCGGCATTGCGACTCAGATAAAGGTCGAGGAGTATCTTCGCGTAAACGAAGGCTTGACGCGCTATGACCTTGGGCGCGAAAAGTTCCTTGACCGCGTGTGGGACTGGAAAAAGCAATACGGCGACCGCATTATAACTCAGCTTAAAACCTTGGGCGCCTCCTGCGATTGGGAGCGCGAGCGCTTCACGATGGACGAGGGCTGCTCAAAGGCAGTCCGCGAGGTGTTTGTAAACCTCTATAACAAAGGTCTTATTTACCGCGGCAACAGGATTATAAACTGGTGTCCAAAATGTACAACCGCCCTTTCCGACGCCGAGGTTGAGTATTCCGAGCAGGAAGGCAATTTCTGGCATATCAGATATCCGGTAAAGGGAGAGGATAGATATATCATTATTGCCACTACCCGCCCCGAAACTATGCTCGGCGATACGGCAATTGCCGTAAACCCCGAGGATGAACGCTATAAGGACGTCATCGGAAAGAACGCCGTAATTCCCCTCGTAAACCGTGAAATTCCCATCATCGCCGATGAACACGCCGATAAGGATTTCGGTACCGGCGCGGTGAAGATAACTCCCGCTCACGACCCCAACGACTTTGAAGTCGGCAAGCGTCATAACCTTCCCGTTATCAAGGTCATGAACGACGACGCGACAATCAATAAAAACGGCGGCAAATACGAAGGTCTTGACCGCTACGAGGCGCGCAAGGCAATCGTTAAGGATCTTGAGGACGGCGGGTATCTCGTCAAAGTAGAGCCTCACACTCATAACGTAGGCTGCTGCTACCGCTGCGGCACAACTGTCGAGCCGCTCACGAGCGATCAGTGGTTCGTAAAGATGGAGCCTCTCGCCCGTGAAGCCATCCGCGTCGTCAAGGACGGGGAGGTTAAGTTCGTCCCCGAACGCTTCGCGAAAACATATCTCAACTGGATGGAAAACGTGCATGACTGGTGTATTTCCCGCCAGCTCTGGTGGGGGCACCGTATTCCGGCATTCTACTGCGATTCCTGCGGCGAAATGACCGTTTCCAAGGAGGATATTTCCGTTTGCCCGAAGTGCGGCTCCCCCGTTCATCAAGAGGAAGACGTTCTCGACACATGGTTTTCCTCCGCGCTCTGGCCCTTCTCCACTCTCGGCTGGCCCGACAAAACTCCCGAGCTTGAATATTTCTACCCCACCTCAACCCTTGTTACGGGATATGACATCATCTTCTTCTGGGTGGCGAGGATGATATTCTCCGGCTGCGAGCATATGGGCAAGCCCCCGTTTAAGTATGTATTTATTCACGGTCTTGTGCGCGATTCTCAGGGCAGGAAAATGTCAAAGTCCCTCGGCAACGGCGTAGACCCGCTCGAGGTTATCGATAAGTACGGAGCGGACGCCCTCCGTTTCTCTCTTGCAACGGGCAACGCGCCCGGCAACGATATGCGCTTCTACTGGGAAAGGGTAGAATCCAGCCGTAACTTCGCAAATAAAATCTGGAACGCCGCCCGCTTCGTTCTCATGAATATAAACATCGAGGAAATATCTCTTCCCGAAGAGCCGCGTCTTGAGGATAAGTGGATTCTTTCCCGCCTCAATACCACCGTAAAGGAAGTCACCGAAAACCTTGACAAATTTGAGCTTGGCGTAGCGCTCCAAAAGCTGTACGATTTTATCTGGGACGAGTTCTGCGACTGGTACATCGAGCTCGTAAAGCCTCGCCTTTACGGCACGGATTCGCTCTCCAAGCTTAAAGCGGAGCAGACGCTCACCTTCGTTCTCGCCAACTTCCTGAAGCTTCTTCATCCTTTCATGCCCTTTGTTACGGAGGAAATCTACTGCTCGCTTCCCGTTTCGGATGAAACTGTCGTCACCGCCGAATGGCCCAAGTTTGACGAAGCGCTTTCCTTCCCCGAAGAAGAAGCCGAAATGCAGGCTGTCTGCGAGGCAGTAAAGGCTGTCAGGAATCTTCGCACAAGCATGAATGTTCCCCCGTCAAGAAAGGCGGCAATGTTTATCGTTACAAAGAACACCTCCCTTTACGAATCGGGCGGCATGTTCTTTGAAAAGCTTGCCGGCGCTTCTTCCGTTACGGTTTCGGAGAACGATTCATCTGTTCCCGAAGGCTGCGTGAATGCCGTAGCTCCCGGAGCAACAATATTCATGCCCGCAGGCGAACTCATTGACCTTGATAAGGAGCGCGAGAGACTGAATAAAGAAAAAGCGCGTCTTGAATCCGAAATAGAGCGTGTTGAAAAGAAGCTTGCAAACCAAGGCTTTGTTTCAAAGGCTCCCGCAAAGCTCATTGAGGAGGAAAAGGCAAAGGGCGAAAAATACCGCGAAATGTACGCCGCCGTCCTTGATTCCCTCGAAAAACTGTATTAAAAAGCTGAAAGGAATTTTTATATGCAAACCGAAACAAAAAAAGCTGACGCCCCTTTTATAGGGTACGGAATTTTGCTTTGCCTCTGCATAGCTGTTCCGTCATGGTTCCTCGTAAGGCAGTTTTCCGCGCTTGAGGTTATCGGCGCGCCTGTCATAGCTATAATCGCAGGCATGATTTTATCGCAGATAATAAAAGACAAAAAGCCCTATTCCAAGGGCATAGCCTTCTGCTCAAAAAAGGTTCTCCAATACGCCGTCATACTTCTCGGCTTCGGGCTCAATCTTACGACAATTGCAAAGGTCGGCGTCACAAGTCTGCCGATAATTATTTCCACAATCTCCACATCTCTCATTGTGTCATACATACTTTTCCGCCTTTTAAAAATCCACGGCAAGACGGCTGTTTTAATCGGCGTGGGCTCGTCCATATGCGGCGGCAGCGCGGTTGCGGCCACGGCTCCCGTCATTGACGCCGACGATGACGAAATTGCGCAGGCAATATCGGTCATTTTCCTTTTCAACGTCATAGCGGCGCTTATTTTCCCCACGCTGGGCGGCTTGCTCGGTCTTTCAAACGAGGGCTTTGCCCTTTTCGCCGGAACCGCTGTAAACGATACATCCTCTGTTACAAGCGCCGCCTCTACATGGGACACCCTTCATCAGACAGGCGGTATGGTTCTTGAACAGGCGACAATCGTCAAGCTCACAAGAACGCTTGCCATCATTCCCATAACGCTTGTTCTCGCGTTCTATAACATGAGGAAAAATAAGTCCTCCTCAAAGGTAAGCCTTAAGTCCATATTCCCCATGTTTATACTCTACTTCGTTCTTGCAAGCGTTATAACAACCGTTCTTACCTCTGTTCTTTCGGGCGCCGCTCTTGATACGGCAAATATAGTTTTCTCCTTTCTTAAAACAATGAGTAAATTCTTTATTGTTGTCGCAATGGCTGCAATCGGGCTTAATACCGATGTTGTCAAGCTCGTAAAATCCGGCGGAAAGCCCATTTTCTTGGGCTTCTGCTGTTGGATTGCCATAGCTTTGGTAAGCCTTAGCCTTCAGCATCTGCTGTGTCTGCTGTAAAAAATGCCGCTCCGATTTCTCGGAGCGGCATTTTTTAGTTTTTATTTTAATAAGTTTCAGCTGTTTCTTCCCATGCGTAACTCGGATCATATCCGGGATTCGGTCTCTCCAAATCCACCCAAACCGACGGCTCAGCGCCATCTAAATATACCGCGTAGCCCGTCACTTTGCTGCCGAAAAGCGTATTAAGTACATCGCTTCCCACATATACCGAGGATACGGTTTTCTCAACAACATATTCGCCTGCCTCCCAATCGTAGTCTAATGTCTCGCGGGAATCAATTATAAACGGGTACTTTGCCTCATATGAAACGCCGTTTACACTGTAAGCTTTTTCTCCGACCTTTGCCGTAACAACAGTCTTTTCAACAGCTTTGCTTTCATATTCTATCGTAACGTTTCCGTTCTCGTCAAAATACACGCTTCCGCGAAGATTATCGTAAGCGTATGTGTAGGAAAGCAGGTAAGCAATATCAACATAAAACTCCGCATTGGAGATGTCTGTTGCCTTTGCGCTTATGCTGCGATGACGGAAGCTCTTACTTGTGCGGTAATAATATTCATCCCAATCTTCGGCATCGTAATCGCTATTATCATCATAAACACCGAGCGTCGGATTTAATACTTCCATTAAATTAACGCTGTTATCCACGGTAAGAGCGGGCATTTCCGCCTTTACGTCATTTACGCGGCGATACGCTGTCTTGACCGCCAATGTAAAATCAACATCGGAATTTTCCTTTGTGAGCGGCTTCATATCCTCGGCGCTTACACCGAAGCTCTCGCAAAGCTCCGCAATGTTAAAGGCGAAATGAACCTTTTCGTCGGATTCCTTTATAAATCCGCCGTTGTCAAGCGTGATTTTAATGTTTACCGCGTCGTCCGCAAAAATCTTAAGCGACTTAATTACATCGGTAATTTCCTGTATCTCCTCGTCCGCTGTCTCGTAGGGTTCGTCGTCTCCCGCTGCACTCTGCACGCTTTTAAGCAAATTATTCATATAATCCGACTTTATTATTCCTGTAATAAGCTCGCTTATATAATTTCCCACGGCGTCGCCGGAAAGCTCTATCGTGCGGGTATTGCCGCTTGATGATATCTTCGCGTTACCCGTAAGCAGGTTCTTCACAAGAGCTGTTATCTCACCTGCTCCGCTCTTTGTGTCGATTGAGTTCATTATATCGGTTATAAGCTTCCCCGCATCTTCTCCGCCGTCCGTGCTTTCAAGAAAATCAATATAATCCATGTAATAATATTTTCCGTTTAACGGATTTGTAATTATAACATCATACTTCGGATTATTCTCGTCCGAGAAATCGTAATCAATCCACAGCCTCACCTTTGTTCCGACCGCAATCGATAAATCCTCCGAAAGCTCTATCGGCAGATTTGCGGAAATTGCCATTGCCATCTTCGCGCTCTTAAAGTCCGCACCCGTTTCCGCCTGAATGTCAGCGGTATATACAGCGTTCATGAGACTTTCCGCAAAGCGCTGATAGTCTATAGCATTCCCCAACGCAATGTTATTTCCAAACGCATAATCCGCAACAGCCTTAACAAAATCAAAGGGCTTGTTAAGCTGCAATGAAAATTCCACCGTTGCATCGTAGCTTGTGTACTCCTTGTCCATAAAGTCAAGCTCCGCCGCGCCTGCGTTTGCCGCAAAAGTGAAAAGCATCGCGAATGCGCACAGCAGTGCCGTTACCTTTTTCATGAAAACATCTCCTTTTCTGTCTGTATAAATATATTAACATAAGACAGTATTTGTGTCAACGGTAATTTGTATTATTCCATTCTTATTACAGCCTTAAACAAATCCCCGTCTCTTTTCACAAAAAATTTTCCGCCCATTGCCTCCACATAGCTTTTGGCAATTGCCAAACCAAGCCCGCTGCCCTCGCTCGTGCGCGCTTCGTCTCCGCGTACAAAGCGTTCGGTTATTTCATTCTCGTCAAAGGTCATCTCATAATTTGCAATGTTCTTTATTTCAAGCTCCTTTCCCCTCAGCGTAATATAAACCCTTGTGCCGCACATGGAATATTTAATCGCGTTTCCTATCAGGTTTTCCAAAACACGCGACAGCTTCTTTCCGTCGCCCTCAACATACGCGCTCTCGGGCATATCGGTCACAAACTGCAGCCCCGATTCCTTTATGGCTTCCTCCCCTTCCGCAAGCGACTGTCTCACCAAAAGAGCAAAATCTATCTTTTCGCGCACAATATCGGCGTTGCCGCTCTGCACCTTTGAATAATCGAAAAGATCCGCCGTCAGATTTTTCAGCCTTTCGCTCTTTTTCGCGATTATCCGCACATAGTCGTTTGCCTCATCGGGCGTCAGCTCCATATCGGAAAGAATTTTCGTATAGCTTATTATCGACGTAAGCGGCGTTTTCAAATCGTGCGATACGTTTGTTATCAGCTCGCTTTTCATTCTCTCCGCTTTCAGCTTATCCTCAAGGGATGCCTCCATCCCTTCTCCGATAGAATTTATATCCTCCGCAAGCTGATAAAACACTCCCTCCGGTATATTTTCTATCCTGTAGCTTAAATCTCCGTTCTTAATTTCGGCGACTCCCTTTTTAATCAGCATAAATGCCTCGGCGCGCTTTTTCAGGTACACTGCCGCCGCCACAAGAATTATAATGGCAATAAGCACGCTCTCTGCCAACGCGGCTATTATTATTGCGGCGCTGTATATTACAAAAAGCGCGTATAGCTTCCACAATGCCGCCGTGTTTTCAAACGATGCTATTTCGCTCCAACCTCTTTTGCAAAGTCCCGCCGCCGCGCAAAGCGCTTTTTTTATCAG
>CAZIBK010000058.1:0-1502 GCA_964537125.1 uncultured Oscillospiraceae bacterium | reverse complement strand
CTCGCTTTCACCATCCTTAACAGCGACTGCGCAAGCGCAAGAATTGCCGCCGAGCCGCAAAGCGCCGCAAGGGAGGCAAGTGCCGGTATAAAAAGGCAGCCGTCTTCCGCCAAATACAAAAGCGTAACCGCAGCGCCGATTCCAAGCCAAAATACCGCCGCTATCATCGCAAGCGTTATTTCAGGAGGCAGGCGGTCTATCAAAAGAAGCTTGATTTCTCCGTCGCGCTCCCTCCTTCCGCATACAAAAGCAAGGTATATCACGCAAATAAGCACCGCAAGCAGCGTCCCCGCAAGTATCCATCCGACATCTTTCACTCTCCGGTAGTCACTGTACCATTTGTCATAAATCTCACCCAATACGTTTTCCTTGAGTCCGAGATAAACAGTTACCGTCGAATAAGGTCTGTAAAATTCGTATTCGCCGCCGTAAGGCTGAGTTCCGCTCTTTATAACCGTTTTTTTATCCGCATCCTTTATGATATACATGTAATCCTCATAATTATTGAGGTTAAGCGTACCATGCAGCCAATCATTATACAGACTTGACGCCGCTGTATTGAGCTCGCTTCTTAAATAGCGCGACTCGGAAAAATCCTCTTCAAATTGATACACGCCCTCATAATCCACTATTGCATTGTAAACGGCAAAAACCGCCGCCGAAAGCGATAATACGCATAATCCGAACGCAACCGCTTTCAGCCACCGTGAATATAACCTGTTTTTCACACTATCTACTCCTTCTGCATCTTATACCCTATTCCCCAAACCACCTTTAAATATCTGGGTTCCTTAGGGTTTATTTCGATTTTTTCTCTTATGTGACGGATATGCACCGCAATGGCGTTATCGCTGACCGCGTACCGCTCGTTCCACACCTTACGGTATATCTCATCCGCCGAATATACTCTCCCCGCGTTTTCAGCCAAAAGCTCCAATATCCTATACTCCGTTGCCGTCAGCTGAACCTCCTCTCCGTCCACGCTCACGCTCTTTGCGTCCTTATCAATCACAAGGGTCCCTATTCTTATTTCGTTGTCCCTCTTCTCCTTTGCCCCCAACGACGTATAGCGCCGCAGCTGAGATTTCACTCTTGCCATCAGCTCAGAGGGATTAAAGGGCTTGGTTATGTAGTCGTCGGCGCCCACGGTAAGCCCAAGTATCTTATCGGCGTCCTCGCTCTTTGCCGAGAGAAGTATCACGGGAACATTGCGGCTTTCCCTGACCTTCATAAGCGTCTTTATTCCGTCGAGCTTGGGCATCATTATATCGAGTATAATCAAATCCGCCTCGTTTTCCGATAAATACTCCAGCGCCGCCAATCCGTCATACATCTTCACCGCTTCATACCCGTCAGCTTCAAGAAATATGGCAATGCTGTTCACTATCTCCCTGTCATCATCGACCACCATAATCTTCATTTTCTTTCCTCCTTACGCATTTATTATATTTTGTAATTCTTATTATAAAAGCTTTAATTTCTTAAGATTCGATAAATATTAT
>CAZIBK010000057.1:0-8626 GCA_964537125.1 uncultured Oscillospiraceae bacterium | reverse complement strand
ATTGAACACAACTAATAAAACATACCAATATAAGTATGATTATTAATTTTATTCATTCAATCCACATAGCCTATTGCCGTTTAGGAAATTGTGCCGCATAAAGCGGTAGAGATTGTTATTTTTTTTTGGTTTGCTCAGGACTTTGGCAACATCTCTTATATTATACCACATTATTATATTATTTTGTCAACAATTTTTTTAAAAAAATACGAAAAAAATTCGCCTTTTTAGTGGTTCCAATCCTATGCCGATGGAGTCACGAATCGTTACCCCATCCTTCAAATTCTGTTTTTGGAATACTTGAATTTTGGTGTCTCTGAATTATAGTGATGATAAAAAGGACGCCCTAATTCAGGGCGACCCTGCTCAAATAAAACAGCAATTTTATTTTTTGATATCATTTCATGTCAATGATTCATTTAAAACCAATTCGCTAAACTGTTTAAATTCGTTTTTTAATCCTCTTTCATTTATGCTTTTCATTTTCTTGACCGCTTCGAGAAACTTTTCGTTTGCCGCGTCTGCGTTAGTCTCTGAGCTTGCTTTTCGTATAAGCTCCAACACTTCAAGAAATTCTGATTTTGCCGTGCTTCCGCTTGTGTTCCGTGTAGATTCCATCATTTTAAATAACCTTCCTTTTTTATCATTTTTATTCTATTAGGAGCTTTGCCGCTGAATTTGTCAAGTAAATTAATTTCTTTGACTTCTTTAGCCACATCGCTAACTAACAAATTGATATAATTTTGTGTGATTGCCAAACTGCTATGCCCCAATATTTTTTGCAAGGTGACAACATTACCGCCGTTTAATATCCATTGCTTCGCAAAAGTATGTCTATATCTGTGTATGCCCGTTGTTTGTACTCCCCTTCGCTTGTTGTAGTCATACAATTGATGATAACAAGTGCTTTTAATAAGCTGTTGCCCGTAAACATTGCAAAATAAGTAGTCATCATTGTTTTTATGTTGTCTATATTTAAGAAATTCCCTTAAAATGTTAATCATGGTTTGATTAAGCGGAATCACTAAAGGCTTTCTGTTTTTTGTCATATTTACATATATGATATCGTTATCAAAGTCAATGTCTTTAATTTTAATATACATTAAGCTGCGTTGCCTTATTCCCGTACAAAACAAAAAATTAGTCATTACCCACGCTTGATATTCAATGAATTTACACTGTTTAAGATTAGGCTTTTTTAATAACAGTTTTAACTCGTCATCTGTATATGTCGCTATCGCTTCCTTGTTGACTTTAATTGACTTCATTTTAAAATTTTGTACATAGCCTTCGGATTGCCAAAAATGAATGGTTGTTATTAAGTCTCTCAAATAAGAGTTGATACTGATATCATTATTTAATTTATTGCACAAATACAAAACATAATCATTATAAGCTTGTTCCGTCATTTCATGCAAAGGCATATCGGAGCTGAAAAATTTATAAAATTGCTTATAACTATATTTGTAATGGTTTATTGTTGCTTGTCTTAAATTGCGTTGCCGACAATAATCAATATACTTGTCGCACCCTTCGCCGAATGTAATTGTATCGCCTCTGAGCATTGTTAATTTTTGCATAATGAACTCCCATAATTTGTTATTAAGAAATAAAAAAATATTAGACACATTAAAAGGGCAAAACCCTAAAATAATGTGTCTAACTTTTTTGGATATTGAATTTAATTCAGATAATCAAAATTTTGAGGCAAGCCCAAAAAGTGCCTTATTTGCTTGCTTCTTCAACCGCAACGGCAACCGCAACAGTAGCGCCGACCATCGGGTTGTTGCCCATACCGATAAGCCCCATCATTTCAACGTGAGCCGGAACCGACGAAGAACCCGCAAACTGTGCGTCGGAATGCATTCTGCCCATAGTATCCGTCATACCGTAGGAAGCGGGACCTGCCGCCATGTTATCCGGATGAAGCGTACGTCCCGTACCGCCGCCGGAAGCAACGGAGAAATACTTCTTGCCCTTAGCGATGCACTCCTTCTTGTATGTGCCCGCAACGGGATGCTGGAAACGTGTGGGGTTCGTTGAGTTACCTGTAATGGAAACGTCAACATCCTCAAGGTGCATGATAGCAACGCCTTCTCTTACGTCGTCGGCGCCGTAGCAGCGAACCTTGGACTTTTCGCCCGTGCTGTATGCTTTCTCGTAAACGATGTTTACCTTGCCCGTGAAATAATCAAACTTTGTCTCAACAAATGTAAAACCGTTGATTCTGGATATAATCTGAGCAGCGTCCTTGCCGAGACCGTTAAGAATAACCTTAAGGGGCTCTTTTCTTACCTTGTTAGCGCTCTTAGCGATACCTATAGCGCCCTCAGCGGCAGCAAAAGATTCGTGACCTGCAAGGAATGCGAAGCACTTTGTCTCCTCACGGAGAAGCATAGCCGCAAGATTACCGTGACCGAGACCAACCTTTCTGTCGTCGGCAACCGATCCGGGGATACAGAAGGACTGAAGTCCCTCGCCTATAGCCTCGGCAGCGTCAGCGGCCTTAACGCAGCCCTTTTTGATTGCGATAGCCGCGCCTACGGTATATGCCCAACATGCGTTCTCGAAGCAGATAGGCTGAATACCCTTGACGAGATTGTATACATCAATACCCTTGTCGTCGCAAATCTGCTTTGCTTCCTCTATGGAGGAAATACCGTACTTACCGAGAGCTTCGTTAATCTGATCTATTCTTCTTTCATAGCTTTCAAACAATGCCATTGTAGTTTCCTCCTTCCTTACTCTACGCGCGGGTCAATAACCTTGACCGCCTCGTCAAATCTGCCGTACTGTCCGGAAGCCTTCTTAAGAGCTTCATTAGCGTCCATTCCTTTTCTGATGTTTTCCATCATCTTTCCGAGATGAACGAACTGATAGCCGCATGTAAGACCGTCCTCATCAAGACCGATCTTTGTGATATAGCCCTCCGCAAGCTCAAGATATCTCGGTCCCTTTACCTTTGTGCTGTAAAGAGTACCTACCTGGCTGCGCAGACCCTTACCAAGGTCTTCAAGACCCGCGCCGACCGGAAGACCGTTTTCAGAGAAAGCAGTCTGAGTTCTGCCGTAAACTATCTGAAGGAAAAGTTCGCGCATAGCAGTGTTTATAGCGTCGCAAACAAGGTCTGTGTTGAGCGCTTCAAGTATTGTCTTTCCGGGAAGAACCTCAGCCGCCATTGCAGCGGAATGTGTCATGCCCGAGCATCCGATAGTCTCAACGAGGGCTTCCTCTATAACGCCGCCCTTTACGTTAAGTGTGAGCTTACATGCGCCCTGCTGAGGAGCGCACCAGCCGACGCCATGTGTAAGACCGTAAATATCTGTAATCTGCTTAGACTCGGTCCATTTGCCTTCCTGAGGAATAGGTGCGGGACCGTGCTTTACGCCCTTATTGACCACGCACATATTCTCAACTTCTTGTGAATAGTTCATTTGTCTCTTCTCCTTTCAAAAATTCATAATAGTATTTTATCACAGTTTGTCCATATAAATCAAGTGGTATTTACAAAATCCTTGCCGATATCATATATTTTGTATCTGCCAGTCAACAGGCGTCTTTACAAGCGATATAAGAATCTCGTTCGCGCGCTTGAAATGCCCGCATCCCATGAATCCCCTGTTTGCCGAAAGCGGGCTCGGATGAGGCGCTTCAAGCACAAAATGACGGCTCGTGTCTATTAAATCTTTCTTTTTTCTGGCATAATTGCCCCAAAGGAGGAATATTACCGGATCTGTTCTGCGGTTTAAAGCCGATATGACGTTATCCGTAAATGTCTCCCAGCCCTTCCCCGCGTGAGAGTTTGCCTGTCCCTCACGCACGGTCAGAACGGAATTTAAAAGCAGCACTCCCTGCTGCGCCCACGGCATCAAATAGCCGTTGTTCGGGATAAAGCATCCGTACTCGTCCTGCAATTCCTTAAACATGTTGAGAAGCGACGGCGGAATCGCCACCCCCGGCTTTACCGAAAAGCTCATCCCGTGAGCCTGATTCGGCTCATGATACGGATCCTGCCCCAATATAACCACCTTTGTTTTCTCATACGAGGTAACCTTAAACGCGGAAAAAAGGTCATACATATTGGGATAAACTCTGTAGTTTGAATATTCGGATTTCAAAAACGCCCTGAGGGTTAAATAATAATCCTTTTCAAATTCTCCGCCGATAATTTTATCCCAGTCGTTACCGAGTCTGACCATGTCATCTCAAATCCTTTCTCATTTTTGCGCTTGTAAACTTAAGTCCGTTTTTTATACTTGTTATATCCCCGACCTTAACAAAACCGCGTTTTTCATAAAAACGCTCCGCGCTTTTGCTTGCCTCAAGATATAGCTCCTTAACCGAATGTTTCACCGCCCATGCTTCGGTGCTGTTTAAAAGCGCTGTTGCAACGCCGCAATTTGCGTAATCCGGTCTTGTGTACAGCCTGTTTACATAGCCATCGCGCTCTGTACTCATAAAGCCCACAATTTCCTTTTTTTCATCAAGGGCAACTATCGCATAGCAGCGCGAAAGAGACGCGCGAAAGGAGGGCATACTCATATCCGGCGGCACCCACGCGTCCAGCTCCTCGGGCGTATATTCACGAACGCACAGCGTGTGGACGCTGTCGTATATGAGCTTCGCCACTGTGTTAAATTCTCCCAATCGCATTCCGCGTATTTTATACTGCATAAATCTCAAACTCCATTGCCTTGATACAGAATGAGCCATACTCCGCTTGAAGTATGGCTCATCTTTTGCAGGATTACTTGTACTTTCTTTTTCTTGCTGCCTCGGACTTCTTCTTCCGCTTAACGCTGGGCTTTTCGTAATGTTCTCTCTTTCTGACCTCGGACAAAACACCGGCCTTCGCGCAGGAGCGTTTAAATCTCCTAAGAGCGCTATCTAAAGATTCATTATCCTTAACTCTTATTTCAGACATTCTCGTACCTCCCCTCGCGACCCTACCTTAACCTAAATCAGAGGGTGGGGAACCGCATATACTGACAAATAAATTATACTTTCAACATCGCTCTATGTCAAGAGTAAATTTGCCCTTTACCAAAATATTTTAGCCCGGAGGCCATGCAAGGCTTCTTCCGCCGAGAAGATGAAAATGCAGATGCTTCACGCTCTGACCGCCGTCCTCGCCGCAGTTGTTGACTATTCTGTAGCCCTTTTCGGAAATGCCCTTTTCTTCCGCTATTTTTTTAGCGGCAAGCATAATATCCGATACAATCGAGATATTTTCCTCCGAAAGGTCGTTCGCGGAAGCAATATGCTCCTTAGGAACAATCAGCACATGCACGGGAGCCTCGGGCGAAACATCGTTAAAGGCATAAACCTTTTCATCCTCATATACCTTTGTTGACGGGATTTCTCCCTTAACTATTTTACAAAAAAGACAATCCGCCATTATTTATTCACTCCGATCTGAGTTTCTACAATTTCATCAACGAGAGCAAGCGCGTTGTCAACCTTGTTGACAAGCTTGCCGCCTCCCTGCGCCATGTCGGGCTTGCCGCCGCCGCGTCCGTCCGTAACCTTTGTGATTTCTTTTATTATATTTCCGGCATGGACGCCGAGCTTTACGGCAGCCTTTGTTGCCGCCGCTACAAATGTTATCTTGCCGTCCGTTACGGATGCAATAACCGCAACGCCGCATTCAACCTTTTCCTTCATCTTGTCTGTAAGCATCTTAATCTCATCAACGCTTTTGTCGGAAAGCTGTGCCGTAAGCACATCTACAGCGCCGATATGCTTTACCGACGCAAGCAAATCAGTCACCGCGCCGGCAGCTATCTGAGCCTTAAGCGCTTCAGCGTGGCGCTGAACCTCCTTCAATTCATTTGAAACGCTCTCCGCCTTGTTGACAAGCTCGGCGGGATTCGTTTTAAGGATTTCAGCCGTTTTTGCAATGATATTGTCATTCTGCGCTATATATTCAAGCACGCCCTTGCCTGTGGTGGCCTCGATTCTTCTTACGCCTGCCGCAACGCCGCCCTCGGAAAGGATCTTGAAAAGACCTGCCTCCGCAGTATTCTTAAGATGCGTACCTCCGCAGAATTCTATCGAATAATCCCCCATATTTACAACTCTTACTATCTCGCCGTATTTCTCGCCGAACAGAGCCATCGCGCCAAGCTTTTTAGCCTCTGCTATCGGCATGAGCTTTACGTTTATATCATACGCCTTGAGAATAGCCTCGTTTACCTTCTTCTCCACCTCTGCAAGATCCTTTGCGGAAACTGCCTCATAGTGCGTAAAGTCGAAGCGGAGACGTTTTTCGTCAACATAGCTGCCCGCCTGCTCCACATGGCTTCCGAGTACCTCCTGAAGCGCCTTTTGCAAAAGGTGTGTTGCCGAGTGGTTTCTCGCCGTGGACATACGCTTTTCCTTGTCGTATTCGCTTACAACACTGTCGCCTACCGATGCGCTTCCCTCTTCTACATATACAAAATTCAGTATCTTGCCGTCGCCGAGCTTCTTAGCGTCCGATACAACCATTTTCATGCCGTCGGCATAAATAACGCCGCTGTCGCCCTTCTGACCGCCGCTCTCACCGTAAATGGCAGTCTTGTCAAGGATAACTGCCGCGCTCTCTCCGTCGGATACGGAATCCGCTATCTTGTTATCCTTTACGATTGCGGCTATCTTGCCCTCAACCGACTCATTGTCGTAGCCGAGGAACTCTGTCGTCACGCTCTTGCCTATCTGCATATATACGTCCTCGCTCCATGCAGCCTCGTCTCCGACGTTTCTGCCCTCTCTGGAGCGGTTTTTCTGCTCGTTCATGGCATTGTCAAAGCCCTCGATATCAACCTCAAGCCCGCGCTCTTTAAGAATTTCGCTTGTAAGGTCTATCGGGAATCCGTAAGTATCGTACAGACGGAACGCGTCAGAGCCTGAAAGAACATTTTCCCCGTTCTTTTTAAGCTCCGCGATATAATCCTCAAGGATGGACAGTCCGCTGTCTATCGTTTCGGCGAAGCGCTCCTCTTCAATTTTTATGACCTTCTTTATATAGTCGCGTTTCTGTTCAAGCTGCGGATAAGCGCTCTTTGACTCGTTTATAACCGTATCGGCAATCTTATAAAGGAACGGTCCCTCTATTCCCAAAAGCTTTCCGTGACGCGCCGCGCGGCGGAGCAGACGGCGAAGCACATATCCTCTGCCCTCGTTTGACGGGCCTACCCCGTCGCATACAAGGAACGTTGTGCTTCTGATATGATCCGTTATAACTCGGAGGGAAATATCGCTCTCCGCGTTTTCTCCGTAGTGAACGTTTGCCGCCTTGCTTATTTCAAGCATGATATTGCGCACGGTATCAACCTCGAAAAGGTTGTCTACACCCTGCATGATTGCGGCGATTCTTTCAAGCCCCATGCCCGTATCAATATTCGGTCTCGCAAGACGGTTGTAATTTCCGTTTTCGTCCTTGTCAAACTGCGTAAATACAAGGTTCCAAAACTCAACATACCTGTCGCAGTCGCAGCCTACGGAACAGTCGGGCTTGCCGCAGCCGTACTTTTCACCGCGGTCAAAATATATCTCGCTGCAAGGTCCGCAGGGGCCTGTGCCTATTTCCCAGAAATTATCCTCCTTGCCGAGCTTCTTTATTCTGTCGCGGCTTACTCCTACCTCGTTTGTCCAAATATCAATAGCCTCGTCGTCATCCTCGTAAACGGTTACCCAAAGTCTGTCCTCCGGAAGCTGAAGATCCTTTGTTATAAACTCCCACGCCCACGCCGTAGCCTCGTGCTTGAAATAATCTCCGAAGGAAAAATTTCCGAGCATTTCAAAGAACGTGCCGTGACGCGCCGTCTTACCGACGCGTTCAATATCCGGTGTGCGTATACACTTTTGGCAGGTGGTAACTCTCTTTCTCGGCGGAATCTCCTTTCCGAGGAAATAAGGCTTTAACGGCGCCATGCCGGCATTTATGAGCAATAAGCTGTCATCATTCTGCGGAATAAGCGGAAACGACGGCAGCCTGAGATGTCCCTTGCTTTCAAAAAAGCTTAGGTAACGCTCTCTTATCTCATTCAGTCCAAGTTTTTCCAAGACATTCACTCCTTTATTATCTTGCCTGTTCAATAAGGGCACGAAGCCCGTTATTTTACATCTTTTGTAAAACCCTCAGCCCTTACGGGCGAAGAGCTTAATTTAGTTATAACTTTTTTACCGTGTTTTGTCAAGCGCTGTGTTCCTCGGTATATGCGGCGCGTACCGCCCTTGCCAGCTGATCCGAGCAGCTTGTCCCCCTGCCGCGGCAATCTATTCCTCTGAAATATCCCTCTATCTGCTCAACGGTCATTCCGTCCACAACTCTCGATATCGCCTTAAGATTTCCGTTGCACCCGCCCGTAAACCTTACGTTTGAAACAACGTCTCCGTCAAGGTCAAACGCTATCTCTGTAGAACATGTGCCGCGTGTAGAATATGTATGCCTCAATATAATCATCCCCTTTCGCAAAATACATCAAACTCAATTGCGAATATTTACATTATACACCTATATTTTTCACTAATCAAGACTTTTATCAAACTCCGCGGAATAAATTTGTTTTAAGCGATTTCAAACTCATTCCGCCGCTCGAACGGAGCGCGGCAGCCTTCCGTAATAACAGACTGTAGACAAAAC
>CAZIBK010000056.1:0-8794 GCA_964537125.1 uncultured Oscillospiraceae bacterium | reverse complement strand
TTATTCAATATTTCCCTCTAAGGGCGGCAATATCGGTTTAAGCGAGGAAATCGAGTTCCATACAAACGCTTTATAGCCAACCGCGCCTGCTACTGTTTTATCGATTGCCACAGATACCGTATCTCCGTTTCCTGTTGCTGTGGTTACTGTTATCTGATTGCCGTCCGCGTCATAATACGCTACCGCCACGGTTGCGCTTTCACCGTCAAATGACGTGTACACCGCGCTTCCGCCTACGATTTCAAAGCGTGTTGTCTTAGGCGACGCTGTCTTGATTATCAATTCGGGAACGTATGAGGTATTCTCCGAATCAAATATGATATATTCTTGATCTGTTGTTGTAAACAACGCAAAGTCAAATGCGTTTTCACTGTATACATAATCCGATACATCAAATTCAACATATGCACCGCTTACCGTTCCCGCAGCTATAACCTCATCGGGAAGGTCAAATCCTGATACATTGCCTCTTCCCCATCCGCTCGGAAGGGAAGCCGCAGAATAGATTGCGGGGCCTGTCGTTCCGTTGGAATCATTTATATGAAGCCTTACAACAGCGCTTACTATCTGCCCGTTTTCCGGTACAGTAACGTCAAAGCCTACAAGACCTGCTCTGTAATACCATCTGTGATCTGTCATAAGTCTTGCCGTATATTCGGAAGCTGTTTCGCTTGCAAATCCCGTAGTCGATTTTGTTCCGGTAGTCAGCGAGTCGCCCTTTGTTGCCTTGACAGTGCTTTCTGCAACTACCGCCTCGACATATTTCACGGTTACGGTAATATCTCTGCCGTCTCCGACAGAACCTATTCCTTCGATTGAATCCACCATATAGGTTGTACCGTTGACATCATCTAAAAGCCTGTCGTAATCCAACATGGCTTCTGTCAGCTCCGCGCCCGAAAGAAGGGAAAGCTCGGTGCTTTCGGCGAGTGTTGAGCCGTTTAAATCGACATAATTTACGGTTACCTTGGATTGCATAGTCGCAGCGTTTATCTCCTGCTCTGTAAGAGCTCGGTTATAGATAGCGAACTCGTCAATATAGCCTGTGAAGAACTCTCCGCTGCCCCAGTTCGCCATACCTATCCTGAATATCGGATTTTCTCCGAGAATGTCGGAAAGCTTATAGGCGCTTTCAAGTGTGGTTGCGGCACCGTCAACGTAAAGAGTTGTTGCGTCCTCTGTTAAAACAAGAGCATATTTCTTCCATTCGTTTACAGCCGTTGTCGCAGTCAAAACCGGCGCTCTTGCACCTGAGTTGTTATATCTTTCAACTGTCAGGTTTGAACCCGAGTGAAGCATACCGACATAGTGTTCATATTTATTCACTTGGGCGTCGTTATTCGGAGCAAGGAATACCGACCACGAGGTTCCCGTATTTGTAACCTTTGCATAGAAGGTTACGGTTAATTCTTCAAGCCCTGCAAGGAGCGAAGCTCCGTCAGTGTCTGTAACGCTGAGATAGTTTGAACCCGTGCCGTTGAGATAAAGCGACTTGCCCTTCATCGCGTCGGAGGAAAGAGTGTTCGTCCCGAAAGAATCAGCCTTTGCAAACTCTGATGAAAATCCCGTTTCTTCATCATCAAACGTAAAGAGTGCGAGAAGTCCGTCAAATTCTTCGCCCGTTGTGTGATAATAAAGCGTTAAAATGTTCTCCGAAATCTTATCTGAAACAGTAATTTTATCTGTTGAGGAAGGAACAAAGGTATATGCGTTCGATTCATATACAATGTTTGTTTTTGCCTTTTCGGCGCCGTCAAAGTCGGATCCTATCTCAGCTTCGTATTTTGCCGGAGAGGATATCTCCGTTCCGTCAAGATTTACGAATTTTACGGTTACAAGACCGGTTTTCTTATAAACTGCTTTAACGGTATTCGATCCTTTTACAATCTTTGCGCTGAGAAGAGAAGCTTTCTCGTCAAGAGCGTAGTATCCGTCGTTATATGTAACGGATGCGGGAGCATCATAAATATATACCGTATTTTCGGAGCAGTCCTCGGTTGCGCTCGGAGCTATCTCATTGCCGTTTTCGTCAAGGAAAAGCGCTGTGACCGTAGTTGTTGCCTCCTCTTCCGCAAGCTTTTCAACCTCTAAAAGCTCAAAGTCGCTGAGATATAACGTATTTGGGTTGGTCCATGCAAAGAAGCTCAGCATAATGTGTGTAGCTCCCTCGGGAACCGTGAATATAAATTCCTTATGATTCATTCCGGCGTTATACAAATCATCGCTTCGGGCAATGCTTCCGCCTATATGTGTATTTCCCGATTCCGATGACCATGAGTTCATACCGCCGTAAATGTTGTAATTGTAATACGAAAGCCCCGAAAAGCTGCCGAATACCGGTCCGCCGCTTGTAAGCACGGCAGCCGACATTTGTCCGTTTTGTGTCGTCTTCTCGGTAGAATAAGCATAGTATGAGAGATAATATGTCTTACCGGGTTCTACCTCTACAAAGCGTCTCAGAGTAGACGCTTTGCTGCCCCCGTCGGAAACGGTGTTTGTTATCGCCAAAGAGTCACCGTGAGCATTTGTTTTAGCAGGCGTTACGTCAAGCTCTTTACCGTCAGCCGCGTTTGTCCAGTCTGTCATTCCTTCGGAAAAATCGCCGTTTGAAATAAGGTTTTCGCCGTTTAATATATTGTATTCGCCGTTAAGCGAAATATCGCCGGTGCCTGTAATATCTGTACTCTTTACGGCATAAATAACGCCGTCCGCATCAGCAAAATCAATCTCTTCCCCGTTAAAGAGTACCGTATTTATGCCCTGCATATTTATTGCAACAGCGTCCTCGGCATTTGCGGAAGGCGCAAGACTTTCACCCTCGATGGAAAGTGTATCTCCCTCTCTTGTAAGAGCGATGGATTTAATATTATTCGCACTTTTTACTATATCGCCGTATGTTCTGCCGCCGACCAGTGCAATATAAGAGCCGTCTTCATTGCTTAACAGCATCTTTGCGTCTGTAGAAGCGCCGCCGATTACTCCGTCAGAAGCCTCGGTATTCTTAACATAATAATACAGCTTGCTTCCGTCAATCGTTACTTCAAGCGCCGCCTTGGAGTTGTCGTCGGGCGCAAGATCCGAAACTGTTATATCGGCGCTCTCGCCTGCTTTTGTCGGATAGAGAACAGTGTCAAATTTTACATCCTCGCCTGTCTTTGAATAGGAGGCGTACTTTGACGCCGCAACAAGACCGTAATCTGCGCTGTGGTAGCCGTCGCGTATCTGTGCGTCATCAGCCGAAGCCGATACTATCGTAACATTTGCTTCGTTATAGAAATCGGTCTTTGCGGTCAGACCGTTCATCTCCGCGTTTGATGAGGGCATGAAATGCCAGTTCTGCCTGTATTCTTGGGTTTCATCAGAGCCGTCAACATAGTCTGTTACAATTCCGTAGCCTTCCTTGAGGAAAATAACGTTTCTCGTATGCTCAACTCCGCTGAAGCCGTCCTGCATAGTCGTTTCAAAGTCAAACGAGCTGTTTGAAGCGGTATATGTAAAAGGATTTGCCGCCGCCGAGTGTTTACCAAGGTTTACGCCCACTGCCTCAACAGTGTTGTGCGCCGAAGCGTAGCGCAGCTCATCGTAAATGGAGTTAAAGCTTGAATAGCTGTAGCGTCCGCTGTCAACAATAAGCGGTTTGCCGTACGCATACATTATAACCTGGTTCGAATCGGGATGATAATGTCCGTCATTTGGGTTATTGTTAAACTGCATATAAACCGTTTCCTCTGGATTCCACGAATTACGCATATAAGCCGTATTTACGCTGTCATAAATACTTGTATAATATTCAGGATCTCCCTCATCGGAACCGTTTACAAAGGCGCTCAGAATGGAATCGTTGTTGTAAAATTCATTCAAAGTCCTGAATACACTCATCTGATCCTTGTAGTTAGAGTCGCCGATGTTTGAATCGTAACCGTCAGGATAAATACTCTCGGCCGCGTTGCGCGCCGCATAACGGAGCTTTTCCGTAAATGTCTTGGACATCGGATGATTATTAAGCTCTGCTATTCTCGCGCAGTCTCCGAAGAGCTGAACGCACCATACGGCATATGCGGGGCCCGCCTCGGTAAAGCTCATATCGTCATTGTAAAGCAGGTCAAGCGTATATTCAACATTACTCTCTACCTTGCTTCTCCACGAAGAATAGCCGGCAAATTCGGGAATATATTCAACCGCCTTAAAGAAACCTGCGTTTGCGACTATTCTCCAGTTGCTCCACCAAACGCTTCCGTTTGTTATGTCAAGTCCGTTGAGGTAGTTGCAGTCGCCCCAGATATAGGATATTATATTGCAGAATTTATCGGGATTGTTCTTTACCGCAGGAGTATCTATAAGCGCGTCAAGCACGTCAACCCAACGGCTAAGCCTCTCGCCGGTCTCAAGCGAGCGGTTGAAGCCGTAGCTTACCTGAGTTGCGAAAGCGTCCATAAGGTCAATAAGCTTTTCGCCGAACACGCTTCCGTCAGGATAGAGCGGATGCGTTTCCGCATAAGACTCGGGGTCGTCAAGATATGTAAGATATTCATACGCCATTGCTCTTGCGTACCAGAAGCGCGCCGTAACATTCTGATACTCGCTGTCAGCGCCGCTCGGCTGCTGCCATGTCGGAACGGACGCGTTCTGATATGAATATATGTTCCCGCCTATTTTGCTCCAGCAAAGCTCGTTCTCATCCCAAAGAGTATCGCCCACGCTTATTACATGCACATCAATGGAATCAAGCGTGCAGTCGGAGGCATACTTTGCATACAGCTTAAGCGTTGCCTTTGTAACAGTCTTGTTTGCCGCTTCCGTAAGCGGGAAATTTATATAAGCTCTTCTTGTCTGAGTCCCGAAAGGAGAGGACGCCGAATCGCTCTGCTCTTTCACATAAAGCTCCTGCTCGGAGCCGAAGACGCCATCGGTCTGCCCGGAATGAATATATGTATCATTGTCCGCACCGATGTTATAAACATCGCCCTCCGCAGTCTCAACCACAAGTACGGGCTCGTATCCTTCCGCTTCCTTTGACGCAACAATAACAGGATAGCTCTGCTTCTGCCTTTCAAAGAGCATGACAGAAATAGCCTGATTGTTAAGCTCGGCGGCTGTTTTCTCGGTAAGGTCGATACTGTACAGCTCATATTCGCTGCTTGTAACGGTAAACCTGTTGAGCCATACATCAAATTCATAAGGTCCCGTCAGGATGTTATCGAGAGGCAGAACAGCCATGCCGTAATTTTCATCGGCTTCCGTAATATCGAATGCTGATACCTCTCCTCTTTCCTTTCTTTCGATAAAGTAATTTAAAAGCTCCTTCTTAGCCAGGGCATAATCGCCCGCATCCGCAGCGGCCTTTACATTTGCCATAGCGGGGTAAGAGGCATAGTTGAACTTTGCGAAAAATGCTGCGTCCGTCATTGATGCGGCGCTTGCCGCAAACGGGAATGCCCCGATTAGCGAAACAAGCATTGCAAGCGACAGAATAATACTGATTACTTTCTTCATATTTCCACCCTCCCATAAAAATCTGCTATAATTATATCAAAAAAAATGTCTCCATGCAACACTTTCTTTGTGCATAAGTACTTGAAATACTGAAATTATTGTGCAATAATAGATGTATAAAAACAATTAACAGAGGAGATTACCGATGGAGATAAAAACATCCGCAAGATTAAAGCATTTTAAAACAGGTATATTCGCCGCTCTCGAAGAGCGCCGCCGAGCCGTTGCGGCAGAAGGGCGCGAGGTTATAAACTTTTCGGTCGGCACACCCGACTTTGTTTCTCCCCCTTCAGTGGTCAATGCGCTTGCCAAAGGCGCTGCCGACCCGACTACATACGGCTATACTCTTACCGACATACCCGAGCTCACCGCAGCAGTTTGCAGCTATTATAAAAAGAGGTTCGGTGCGGACGTCTCGCCCGATGAGGTCACAAGCACAAACGGAAGTCAGGAGGGCATAGGGCATATCGCGATGGCGCTTTGCGACGAGGGCGATATAGCGCTCCTTCCCAATCCCGGATACCCGATTTTTTCCGCCGGCGCGTATTTGGGCGGCGCGGAGGAATATTATTATCCGCTTTTGGAGGAGAATAATTATCTTCCCAAGCTTGATGAAATCCCATCAGACGTTCTTAAGCGCGCAAAATATATGGTTGTTTCTTACCCTTCAAACCCCGTCTGCGCTATAGCGCCGGCAAGCTTTTATGACGAGCTTATTGCTTTTGCGAAGAAAAACAATATAATAATTATCCACGACAATGCCTATTCCGATATTATTTACGACGGCAATGTCGGCGGCTCCTTCCTCTCGCACGAGGGAGCGAAGGACGTCGGGATTGAATTTTTCTCCCTTTCAAAATCCTTTAACCTGACAGGAGCAAGGGTTTCCTTCGCAATCGGAAATAAAGAGGTTGTAAGCGCTTTAAAGCTTCTTCGCTCGCAGTACGACTTCGGTATTTTCCGCCCGATTCAAAATGCCGCCATAGCGGCTCTTACGGAGGATAACACACTTTTCCTCAAAGAGCAGTGCCGAAAATATCAGGCTCGGCGCGATGCGCTTTGCAACGGTCTTTGCTCTATAGGCTGGGAGGTTCCTCTCAGCCGCGGAACGATGTTTGCGTGGCTCCCGATTCCGAAAAAGTTTGCATCCTCAGAGGACTTCTGCTTTAAGCTCCTTGACGAAACAGGCGTATTATGCACCCCGGGAAATTCCTTCGGCTCGCTTGGCGAGGGATATGTGCGCTTTGCGCTCACACGCGGCGAGGAAACGATACAAAGAGCCATCAAAAAAATTGACGAAAGCGGTATTTTAAGGTGATGCTTCTTCCCACGGATTTCAAAAACAGAATGAAGGATACCCTCGGCGATGAATACGACAGCTTTATTTCAGCCTATTCTCAGCCGCCCTTTTTCGGCTGCCGCGTAAATACGCTGAAAATATCGCCGGAGGAATTTCCGAAAATTTTCCCCTATGTAAAGGAGCGCGTACCATGGTGCGGCAGCGGCTTTTATTACGAAGGCGGCTTTGGCAAAAGCCCGTGTCACAGAGCAGGTCTTTTCTACTCTCAGGAGCCTTCCGCCATGATTGCGGTCGAGCTCCTTGACATACATGAGGGCGATATCGTCCTTGATTTGTGCGCCGCTCCCGGCGGCAAATCCACGCAGATAGCGGCAAAGCTCAACGGCAGCGGGCTTCTTGTTTCAAACGAAACAGTCCGTTCGCGCAGCCTTATTCTGCGTGAAAACATAGAACGTATGGGTATTAAAAACGCGGTTGTAACCAATATGTCTCCCGAAAAGCTGGCGCGTGAATTTCAGGGCTTTTTCAACAAAATTTTAGTTGACGCTCCCTGCTCGGGCGAGGGAATGTTTCGCCGCGAGGATGAAGCAATACGCGCATGGAGCGCGGAGCACACCGTCTCCTGCGCTGCAAGGCAAAGCCTTATTCTTGATTCGGCAGCCGCAATGCTTGCCCCGGGAGGTTCTCTCGTTTACTCAACCTGCACTTTTTCCGAGGATGAGAACCAAAAGAATGTTGAAGCCTTTATTTCCCGCCATCCCGATTTTAAGCTCGATAAAATGCACATACTTTATCCGCATAAGGTCAAAGGCGAAGGTCATTTTGCCGCAAGGCTGACAAGCTCGGTCAAGGGCGAACGCAATACGCGTAAATCATCTCCTCGCGAGGCAGACGCCTCTCTTTACAGGAGCTTTGAAAAAGAAAATCTTAACGTAAGGCTTGAGGGGAAAATCATTTCCTTCGGAGATAATCTCTACCTCTTTCCCGCTCTCTTCGGAGATTTGGATAATATCAAGGTCACTCTGCCCGGGCTTCATCTGGGAGAGATTAAGAAAAACCGCTTTGAACCCTCGCATCATCTGTGCCTCGCGCTCAAAAAGGAGGATTTTAAGCGAACGTACCCTCTTTCCGAGGAGGAAGCGTTATCGTATTATCGGGGGAACGTTATAACAGGATCCGTTTCCGACGGTTGGGGCGCAATGCTTTATCATTCATATCCCACGGGGTGGTTTAAGGCTTCGGGCAATACTTTGAAAAATCATTACCCGAAAAAATTAAGAGGATAATTAAAATTAAAGAAAGGATGACTTTTATGAACATTTGGCATGACATTTCAAAGGAGCGTATCAAAAAGGATGACTTTATCGCCGTAATCGAAATTTCCAAGGGCGGCAAAAACAAGTACGAGCTCGATAAGGAAACGGGGATGATAGTGCTTGACCGCGTATTATACACCTCCACGCATTATCCCGCAAACTACGGCTTTATTCCCCTAACCTATGCCGGGGACAACGACCCTCTCGACGTACTCGTTTTGTGCCAGGAAAAGATAAACAATCTCGTTTTGGTGCGTTGCTACCCCATCGGTATAATCAAAATGATTGACGGCGGTCAGGTTGATGAGAAGATAATAGCGCTTCCCTTTAAGGATCCCACCTACTCCGTTTATCACGACCTTCATGAGCTTCCGGAGCATATCTTTAAAGAGATAACCCATTTCTTTGAGGTGTATAAATTCCTTGAGGATAAGGAAACCGCCGTTAAAGAGGTTTTGGGCAGGAAGGAAGCGGAAGCCGTCATAGAAAGATGTATGAAATCATATGAGGAACATTTTCCGAAAAAATAACCGAGCAAAAGCTCCGAACCGTTAAGGCTCGGAGCTTCAGACTGTAGACAAACTTTTGCCAAGGCATACGGTTAAACAATCCGGTAGATTGTTTAACGTAGGTAAACTGCATACTTTAGTAGAAGTATTTTAAAATAAAATCCGTCAAAATCCGC
>CAZIBK010000055.1:0-8794 GCA_964537125.1 uncultured Oscillospiraceae bacterium | reverse complement strand
AGCGGCACAAAATCGTTGATTTTGTGCCGCTTCTATGCTATAATCCAAAAGAAAGGACTGATTGCATTGTTGTCTCTTGATGTGAATATTCCGGGAAGGGAATACAGAATATATATTGAAAACGGACTTTTTGCCAAAGCGGGGGAGCTTTTGAGGGAGTTCGTTGAGGGGAGAAGGGTCTGTGTGCTTTCGGACACCAACGTTTTCCCTCTTTACGGCGAAAGGATAATCGACGAGGTGAAGCGCGCGGGAGGCGCGGCGTTCAGCGTTGTCGTGCAGGCGGGCGAGGAATCGAAGAGCTTTGCCGCCCTTGAAAGCGTATGCAGAAGCATTGTTAAAAACGACTTTACGCGGCGCGACGTCCTCATTGCGTTGGGCGGCGGCGTTGTGGGAGATTTGGGCGGTCTTTGCGCGTCGATAGTGTTAAGGGGCGTAAAGCTTATACAGATACCGACCACAATCCTTTCGCAGGTGGACAGCTCTGTGGGAGGGAAGACGGCGATCAACATCCCTGAGGGCAAAAATTTGGTGGGAACATTTTATCAGCCGTCTGCCGTACTGATAGACACGAAAACCCTTGAAACGCTGCCGCCGAGGGAAAAGGCGTGCGGAATGGCGGAGATAATAAAATATGCCGCGATAAAGGACGCAAGGCTCGGAGAGGATCTGATGCGGGGCGAATTTAAAATCGAAGATGTTATAAGAACGTGCTGCGCCATAAAGGCTCATGTGGTGGAAAACGACGAGCGCGACACGGGAGAGAGAATGTTGTTGAATTTCGGGCATACCTTGGGTCATGCGGTTGAAAACCACCTCGGCTACGGGACGCTGTCCCACGGGGCGGCGGTTGCCGTAGGGATGTGCAAAATAACGGCGTGGTCGGAAAAGGAGGGCATAACCGAAAAGGGAACATACGAATACATAAAGAAGCTTTGCGAAAGGTATGATTTGCCTACGGACGCGGAGGATATGGACAAGATGACCGGAGCGCTTGCGCATGACAAAAAGCGAAGCGGCGACGAGATAAGTATAGTTTTGGTAAGGAAGATGGGCGAGAGCTTTTATAAGCGGATAAGAATAGAGGAGCTTTCCGAAATAGTGAAAGCAGTGAAGTGAGGAAAATTTTATGGATATAAAAATCACACCGAGGCCTCTGTCGGGGAGTATGATTATGCCGCCGTCAAAAAGCTACAGCCACCGCGCTCTTATATGCGCCGCCCTCGGAGGCGGAAGCGCGGAGGGCGTGGGAAAAAGCGAGGACATAACCGCAACGGAGAGCTGCCTTGCCGCGCTGAAGGAAAATAAGCCGCTTTTTGCGAACGAGTCGGGCTCAACGCTGCGCTTTATGATACCGATTGCCCTTGCGCTTAACGGCGAATGTGTTATTTCGGGCTCTGAGCGCCTTATGCAGCGTCCGCTTGACGATTATTTTGCGATTTTTGACGAAAAGGGGATAGAATACTGCCTCGAAGGGCGGATTTTGACGGTGCGGGGCAGGCTTCGCGGCGGAGAGTACCGATTGAGAGGGGACGTATCGAGTCAGTTTATAACGGGGCTTCTCTTTGCCCTGCCGCTTGTCGGGGAGGACTGCGAGATAGTTCTCACCACAAAGCTTGAATCAAAGGCGTATGTCGATATGACCCGTGATATTCAGAAAAAATTCGGCATTGTGACAGAGGAGACGGAAAGGGGATATTTTATCCCCGGAGGGCAGAGGTACCTTCCCGCCTCGTACACTGTCGAGGGGGACTTTTCTCAGGCGGCGTTTTTCCTCGCTATGGGGGACGTCAGTCTGACGGGGCTTGAAAAAGCGTCCCTTCAGGGCGACAAGGCGATAGTTGACATATACAAACGAATGGGCATGGAGATAAAGGATATCGAAAACGGCTATGCGGCAAACGGGAAAGCGGTAAGAAACATTGCGGTTGATGTGTCGCAGATACCCGACTGCGTACCCGCCCTTGCCTGCGTTATGGCTGTAACCGAGGGCGAGGGGCGCATTGTAAACGCCGCGCGTCTGAGAATAAAGGAAAGCGACAGACTGAGAGCCGTATATGAGGAGCTGAGCGCATTGGGAGCCGATGTTTTCGAGGGAGAGGATTACCTTGTGATAAACGGGAAAAAACGCCTTTCAGGCGGCGTGTGCAGCTCGCATAACGACCATCGCATAGCAATGGCGATAGCGTCCGTAACGCCCCGCTGCGGCGGAGAGGTGGTTATAAAGGGCGCGGAATGTGTAAAAAAGAGTATGCCCGATTTTTGGGAAAGATTTAAAGCGCTTGGAGGTGCGGCGGATGAGCTCATACTGGGGAAATAAAATAAAGCTTTCGGTTTTTGGCGAGAGTCACAGCCGCGCAATAGGCGGCGTGATAGACAATCTTCCGCCGGGACTTAGGGTTGATACGGACGAGATAGCCTTTGAGCTTAAAAGGCGGGCGACGGGATCCGGCGCCCTTACAACGGCAAGGAAGGAGCCCGACATTCCGGAAATATTGAGCGGCGTTGTAAACGGCAGAACCACGGGAACGCCCCTTGCGTTTGTGATATACAATTCCGACCAACATTCGGGAGATTACGACAATTTAAAAAACACGGCGCGTCCGGGGCACGCGGATTATACGGGCTATCTCAGGTACAACGGCTTTAACGACCACCGCGGCGGAGGGCATTTTTCGGGACGGCTTACCGCGCCGATTGTATTTGCAGGAGCGATCGCGAAAACAGCCCTTAAGGAGAGGGGGATATACACGGTATCCCACATAAAAAGCATACTTGATATTGAAGACGAGCCGATGGAGCTTGAAGGCATGACATATGAAAAGGCGGAGGAGATGAAAAGGCTTATAATTCCGACCTTTGACAGAACCGCCGCCGAAAAAATGGAGAATGCCGTTCTTGATTTAAAGGGACAGCTTGACAGTGCCGGCGGAGTGATAGAGTGCGCGGTAATGAATATGGATAAGGGAATAGGAAATCCCATATTCGGCGCATTTGAATCGCACCTTGCATCGCTCATATTCTCGGTTCCCGCCGTAAAGGGGCTGGAGTTCGGCAAAGGATTTGACATTGCCGGAATGCGCGGAAGCGAGGCAAACGATCCGTTTTATACAGACGGAGAGAACATCTATACAAAAACAAACAACAACGGCGGCATTTTGGGCGGCATTACAACAGGGATGCCCATTGTGTTCAGGGCGGCGATAAAGCCCACGCCGTCCATATCCCGCGAGCAGGACACGGTGAATTTTGTCGCAAAGACAAACGAGAAGCTTACGGTCAAGGGACGCCACGACGCCTGCATTGCGGTGAGAGCGGTAAGCGTTATAGACGCCTGCGCGGCGCTTTGCGCCTTTGATTTTCTGGCAGAGGAAAACGTGTTTGGGAAAGGATGACGACAGTGGAGAATCTGGAATATTACAGAGAGCAGATTGATAAAATAGATACGCAGCTTATTTCGCTTATCGAGAAAAGAATGGATGTTTCAAAGCATATAGGCGAGATAAAGCTCAAGGAAGGCTTGCAGGTGCTTGACGAAAGGCGCGAGCAAAAGGTGCTTGCCAGCAGAATGGAGAAGGTGTCGGAGAGAGAATACGCGCCTGTTGTGGAGGAGTTTTTCAGAGGCGTAATTTCCCTTTCGCGGGGAGTGCAGCAGAAGCTTATCGATTCGCACCGGATGAAGGACGGTCTTTCGGGCAGGGCGGCGTATCAGGGCGTTGACGGAGGCTACGGAAGCATTGCCGCGTCAAAGATTTTCGATGAGAATATTTACAATGTGAGAACCTTTGAAAACGTATTTGACGAGGTGTCCGAGGGGCGTGCCGATTACGGCGTGATACCCCTTGAAAACTCCACCACGGGCAGCATAAACGATGTCGTGGATCTTCTTATGAAGTACGATGTGTACATAGTGGGCGAAACGAGCGTAAAGGCGAAGCACAATCTTTTGGCGCTGCCGGGAGCCGAGATAGAGGACATTAAAGAGGTATATTCCCACGAGCAGGGCTTTTTGCAGTCAAGAGAGTTTCTGAAGGACAGACAGTGGGAGCTTCACAGCGTGGTAAATACCGCCCTCGGAGCAAAGATTGTGGCGGAAGGACACGATATTTCAAAGGCTGCCATAGCGTCAAGCCGCGCCGCAAAGCTATACGGGCTGAATATTCTTGTCAATGAAATAAATACGAAAAAGGAGAACGCGACACGCTTTGTCATAATCGCGAGGAACCCGATTGTGGGCGAGGGCTGCGACAAGGCGGCGGTGTCCTTCGGCGTTCCCCATGTATCGGGATCTCTTGTTTCGGCGCTGGAAATATTCGCGAAGCACTCCGTAAACCTTGTAAAGCTCGAATCAAGACCTATCCTGGACAGAATAGGCGAATATATGTTTTTTGCCGAGCTTGAGGGAAATATCAGCGATGAAAATATGATGGACGCACTTTCGGGACTGAAAAAATATGCCACAAGCTATAAATATCTCGGAAATTACAAAAAAATATGAAAAAAATTCAAAAAAAGTTCAGAAATAGACCTTGCTTTTTCCGCCGTTATGTGCTATAGTCTAAGTTTTAATAAAAATTTGGTTTGACAATAGTTCTATTTTGTGATATAATTTGACTATGGAAATAGGTAAATTTATATAGCAAGGCGTGGTTGGATTGTATAGTGTAGGTGATAATGTTGTTTACCCACTGCACGGAGCCGGAGTTATCGAAGCGATTGAGGACATGGAGGTTTCCGGAGAGGTTTTGAGTTATTATGTAATGCGTATTCCGTTTGGTGATATGAAGGTTCTGATTCCTGTGAGCGGAGCCGATAAAATCGGGGTGCGTGATATTATACCCGAGGAAGAAGCGGATAAGGTCATTGAGTCGTTCCGCACCTGCGGGACCGACGCAAATCTTAATTGGAACAAACGCTTCAGAGACAACATGGTCAAAATTAAAAGCGGGAATATTTTTGATGTGGCTTCCGTTGTAAAGGCTCTGATGCTTCGGGATAAGATAAAGGGGCTTTCCACGGGGGAGAGAAAAATGCTCGCCAATGCTAAGCAGATTCTTATAAGTGAGATTGTTATAGCGAAGAATACGACCTATGAAGAAGTGGATCGCGAGCTTAAAAGTATTGTGGACGAGGAAACAGAAAAGGCAAACGGAGCATGAAAAAATCATGGCAGTTTGTGAACGAAAGTATTGAATATTACGACCGTCGGAGAGGCGGCCGTATTTTTGCCTTAACAGGCAGGTTGACATAAGTAAGAAGGTTTTTAATGATATGAAGCTTTAAAGAAAGGAAGATTTTTATGACCGAAAAGCATTTTTTCTCCGCGATTATTTTGGCGGCGGGAAAATCGGAAAGAATGGGATTTAACAAAATGCGCCTTAAAATCGGGACTAAAAGCGTCATAGAGCGCACAATAGAGGCATTTGAGGCGTGCGATGTGATAGATGAAATAATTCTTGCCGCGTCGGAGGAGGACATAGCGGATCTGAACGATTTGGTGCAGAGGCGCTCGTTTACGAAGGTGACGGCAATCGTGAAGGGCGGCGGCAACCGCCAGGAAAGCGTGAAAATCGCGCTCGGCGCTGTGAGCGAGGACGCAGAGTTTGTAGCGGTTCATGACGGAGCGAGACCTCTGGTGAGAGAGGAAACAATCAGCGAGGTGGCGCAGTCTGCCGTTGAATGCGGCGGCGCCGTTGCGGGCGTTAGAGGCGTTGATACTCTTAAGGAGATTGACGCGGACATGATGATCGTTTCAACAATAGACCGCGAAAAGTGCATACAGGTGAGGACGCCTCAGATTTTCAAAAAAGAAATTCTGGAGGCGGCTCATGAAAAGGCGGCAAAGGACGGTTTCGTCGGAACCGATGAGTGTATGCTTGCTGAAAGATGCGGCTATCCCGTAAAAGTAGTGGAGACGAGCCGCGATAACGTGAAGATAACATACCCCGAGGACATAACATATGTGACCGAGGTACTGAGAGAGAGGGGTAAGCTGTGAGAATAGGATTGGGCTGCGACACGCACCGCCTTGCGGAGGGCAGAAGGCTTGTTCTCGGCGGCGTGGAAATACCTTACGGCAAGGGGCTGTCAGGTCATTCGGACGCTGACGCGCTCATTCATGCCGTCATCGACGCTTTGCTGGGAGCCGCGGCAATGGGCGATATAGGCACGCTTTTCCCCGATACAAGCGATAAGTATAAGGATATATCGAGCCTTATACTTTTGAGGGAGACCGGCGAAAGAATAAGAAAAGCGGGCTATAAAATAGTAAATATAGATACGGTTATAATTGCCCAGCAGCCGAAAATGGCTCCGTATAAGGAGAAAATGGCGCAAACAATGGCAGAGGCGCTGGAAATAGAGCCTTCACGGATAAATGTCAAGGCAAAAACAAATGAGCATATGGGCTTTACAGGCCGCGAGGAGGGAATCGAGACTCGGGCGGCAGCTCTGATAGAGTAGGTTTATTCACAGATTATTTACCATTGCTTTGTCAAGACGAGACAAAAAAGCTTTAAGGTAGTATCAAAAGACGCAAGACGGAGGTAATAGAAATGAAAATCAAAAAATTGATATGCGCCTTGATTTTATGCGCTATGCTTGCGGCAAGCTTCACGATACCGTCCTTCGCTGAGGAGATAACGGTCAAGGTTGACGGAAAGACGCTTGAAATGAGCGTCCCCGCGAGAATAGAGAACGGAAGAACCCTTGTCCCCATGAGAGCTGTTTTTGAAGCGTTGGGCATGACAGTGGCATGGGACGACGGCACAAAGACGGTGACTGCGGATGACGGAGAAAAAACCGTAACGATGACTATAGGAAAGAAGGAAATTGTCAAGGACGGGGAGGCGATAGAAATAGACGCCGCGCCGATTATCAGCGGCGGGACAACGCTTGTTCCCGTGAGGGCCGTATCCGAAAGCCTTGGCGCAAGCGTTGAGTGGGACAACGACACGAAAACGGTTGAAATTGAAAGCGCCGAATACAGGCAGATAAAGGAAGCGTGGAAGGACAATGTCGGCTCAATAGACCTTTCGGAAATGACTGTGACAGGAAACGGCATTTCGGTGGAAGGCAAGGTCATTGAGATAACCGAGGGCGGCGATTTTACCGTTACGGGTACAAATCCCGACGCTATGATACATGTGGACACAAATGGCCGCGTAAAGCTTCGCCTTTCGGGAATGAATCTGACAAATACGACGGGTCCCGCGATATACTATGAAAATGCCGACAAGGCGTATATCACGGTTTCAAAGGGTACGGAAAACTTTATAGCCGACGGTGAGGAATATTCGGTTGACGCTAAGGCGGCGATATATTCCGCGGCTGATATTGAGATAAAGGGAAGCGGAACTCTCAGCGTGACAAGCGTATCGCAGCACGCGATATCCTCAAAGGATGATATAAATATCGAGGAGGGAACGCTTATACTGAATGCCTTGACAGGCGACGGAATACACGCAAACGAGGAAATAAAAATATCGGGCGGAAATATTTCGATAACCGCGAACGGCGACGGCATACAGGCTGAGGAAAACGTTGTCATTGAGGGCGGCGTTGTGAATGTAACCACTACGGGAACCGTTGAGGAAACCGGAGGAGCCTTTGGAGAAATGAACTTCGGACAGAGGTCTATGGGTAACATGGGTCAGCCCGGAGGCGGCAGAGGCGGTATGCAGTTCACCGAAGCAGGTGACGGACAGGCGCCGACGCAGGACGGGCAAATTCCCGATGGCGGAGAAATGACGCAGGGAACGCCGCCCGAAATGCCCGACGGTGAAGGCTTTGGCGGCAGAGGCGGTATGCAGCCTCCCGAAGCAGGTGACGGGCAGGCGCCGATGCAGGGCGGGCAAATTCCCGATGGCGGAGAAATGACGCAGGGAACGCCGCCCGAGATGCGCGGCGGTGAAGGCTTTGGCGGAACGGGCGAGAATACGCAGCCTCCCGAAAATAACGGCGAAGCCGTGACTGCGGCAGAGGAGGACACTGCCGCCTCCACAAAGGGTATAAAGGCGGAGACCGACCTTACAATATCGGGCGGAGAGATAACCGTAAATTCTGCGGATCACTGCCTGCATTCTGCCGCGACGCTTACGATATCGGGCGGTGAAATCGCCCTTGAAAGCCAAAAGGGCAAGGGAATATCAGCGCACGGGAACCTTGATATATCCGGCGGCGAGATAAAGATTGCAAAATCCACTGAGGGAATAGAGAGCAAGGCCGTGATGACAATATCCGGCGGAGCGATAGATGTGACAGCTTCGGACGACGGCATTAACTGCGGAGGCACGTCAGGCCGCGACGCGGGAGGAAGCGCGGAACACAATCTCTATATATCGGGCGGAGAAATTTATATAAACGCCGCAGGCGACGGGCTTGATTCAAACGGAAGCATTGAAATATCGGGCGGAAACATAATAGTTGAAGGACCGACGAACAGCGGCAACGGGGCAATCGACGCCGTATCCGTTACAGCTTCGGGCGGAACGCTTCTTGCGATAGGCGCAAGCGGTATGGCAATGGGTCCGGGCGCGCAATCGACACAGGCTTCTTTCGTGTACACGCTTCCGTCAAGCTACGGCGCGGGCGAAAAGATAACCGTTTCCGATAAATCGGGAAATGTTCTCATATCCTATGTGACGGCAAAGACCGGCAGCAGTATTGTTTTCTCGTCGCCCGAGCTTGAGGTGGGAGAGACGTATACGCTTTCAGTAGGCGAAAATTCGTATGAGATAGAGCTTACCTCTGTTTCAACAGGCTCAGGCGGCGGTAATATGCAGGGCTTCGGCGGCAG
>CAZIBK010000054.1:0-8822 GCA_964537125.1 uncultured Oscillospiraceae bacterium | reverse complement strand
CTTTCAATCCTCCGACGCATATGATAAGCGGGCGGTTAAACCGCCCGCTCGTTCTTATCTGTCGGCAATGTCCACATAATCGGTTCTCACCGACAGCGACTTGTACGCAGGACGAATTATCCTCGACGATGCGGTCATCTCCTCTATGCGGTGAGCGCACCAGCCGGGTATTCTCGCCATTGCGAAAATAGGTGTATATACTTCGGAGGGCATGTTAAGCATACTATAAACGAATCCGCTGAAAAAGTCAACATTTGGCGAAAGCATTTTGTCATCTTTTTTTATTTCCGCGAAAAGACCCGGCGCAAGCCGCTTAATTATACGGTAAAGCTCCAGCTCCTCCTCCCTGCCCTTTTCACGGGCAAGAACCTCGGCGGCTTCCTCAAGTATTACGGCGCGGGGATCGGAAATCGTATATACCGCGTGTCCCAAGCCGTATATAAGCCCCGAACGGTCATACGCCTCCTTATTGAGTATCTTTATAAGCTGCCCGCGTATTTCCTCCTCGTTCGTCAGCGAGGAAATATGCGCCTTTATGTCGTCTATCATGCCCATAACCTTTGCGTTGGCGCCGCCGTGACGCGGACCCTTGAGCGAGCCTATTGCCGCCGCTATGGCGCTGTAGGTGTCCGTGCCGGACGAGGAGACAACATGTGTTGCGAAGGCGCTGTTGTTGCCGCCGCCATGCTCTGCGTGCAAAACAAGCGTCAGATCCAGAACCCTCGCCTCTGTCTCGGTATATGCGTGGTCGGGGCGCATCATGTATAAAAAGTTTTCCGCCGCGGATAAATCCTTCCTCGGCGAGTGGAGAACAAGGCTCTTTCCGTCAAAATAGTGCGCCTTTGCCATGTACGCATGGGCGATAAAAACAGGGAAGCGCGCTATCAGCTCTATGCACTGGCGAAGCATATTTTCAAGCGATGTATCGTCGGGGTTTTCGTCGTATGAATACTCTGCCAGAACGCATCTTGCAAGCTTGTTCATAATATTCGAGCTCGGCGCTTTAAGAATCATATCCTCTGTAAAATTATTGGGAAGAGGGCGTCTCGAGCCGAGATATTCTCTAAACTCCGCCAGCTCATCCTTCGAGGGAAGAGAACCGAACAGTATGAGATACGCCGTTTCTTCAAATCCGGGGCGTTTTTCGCGCAGGCAGCCCTTTACAATATCGCTCACGCTCACGCCTCGGTAGCGAAGCTGCCCTTCGGCAGGCTTCTTTTCGCCCTCGTCCATAATGTAGCCGTGAACCTCGCCTATTTTGGTAAGACCTACCAGCACGCCGCTTCCGTCGGGATTTCTGAGTCCGCGCTTCACGGAATATTTCGTATATGCCTCAGGGTCTATGCTGTAATTCCGCTCCGCTATACTCAGATATTTTTTCATCAAATCATTGTCCATTGCGAACATTCCTTTCGGATTTTATTTGCACTCGCGGCAGCTATGCCGCAAACGCCTTTCTCTCCCTCCCTCAAAGCTTATACAAAAGACGCTTAAATCAGTTCGCCGCGTAAATCGCCTTGTACGGTCTTGACGAGGCCGGGACGATTTTAACAAACCTCTCGCTCATTATCTCGTTGAAGTTCGCCTTGAAATATGTGCAGTAATCCTTTACATACTCCGCGATCCGCTTCATATCCTCCTCGTCGCATTCCGCGGCCTTCGCCTCATGGCTCAGCTTGTCGGCAGGGACGCTGCCTCTCACATACATTCTGCCGCCGTGGATTCCCGTCGCGCAGTAATAGCCCATCGTGCCCTTTTCTCTGTCGCAGCCTATGCCCAAGAGAACTATCGTTCCCCCCGCCATGTACTCGCCGAGGAAGTTTCCGGCGCCGCCGCCGATAACTATAAGCGGCGACTTGTTTTTATATTCCTTCATATGGATTCCGCAGCGGTAGCCGCATTCGCCCTTGACATATATCTTTCCGTCACGCATTGCGTATCCGGCGGCGTCGCCTATTCTGCCGTGGACAATTATTCTTCCGCCGTCCATCGTATTTGCCACCTGATCCTGAGCGTTTCCGAATATCTCAATCTCCGCGCCGCAGTTGTATGCCGCAAGGTCGTTTCCGGGCGTTCCGTAAATGTGTATTACCTTGCCCTCATCCATGCCTATTCCGATATATCTCTGTCCGGCAGCGTTGCACACCTCTATAAGGTCGGTTTTTTTCTGCGCTTCCCGTATGCTTTTATTAAGTTCGGCAAAGGTCTTGCCGGTAGCGTCTATCTTCATTCCGCGTCACCTCCGTGAAGCTTTCTGTATCTTACGGCGGAATTATAGCTCATAAGAGAGAAGTCCTCAAAAATATCTCCGTTAAGTGTGTCAAGCTCTGTCCTTTCGGCAATCATATCTGTCAGTATTCCCGAAAGATTCGGCTGATTTATTAAGATATATCCCGCAAGGCGATTGTCCTTTGTGACCATCTTGCGGTAAGTATCCTCCGTCTTTACGGCCCGCACCTCATAGCCTCCGTCCGGCGGAGGATTTATAACGCCTGCCGTTGTGATATAGCTTCCGAAAAAGTCTATGGCGTTCATCGGATAGCCGCCGTTATACCTTTTACATCCGCCCGACATATGGCTTCCCGCTGTTTTGCCCTGCCTCACAGCGTCCGGGAGAAGAGCGAGAACCTTTCTGTTCCCGTCTGTTATGTCAATGCTTTCGGAAACGTCTCCCGCCGCGTAAATATCGGGGTCGCCGGTCTGCTGATACTCATTGCAGACTATTCCGCGTCCCACCTCAAGCCCCGCGTCCTTTGCCAGAGCCGTATTTGCTCTCACTCCGACGGCGATTATCAAAACGTCGCATTCAAGCTCGCCGCCTCTCTTCAAATAAAGCCTTTCGCCGTTAAACCTGACGGCTGTGTCGCCCAAAACGCATTTAATTCCGTTTTCTTCAAGCTTTTTCGATATCATCGCGCCCGCGTCCGCGTCAAGGATGGTTGAAAGCACTCTGTCCGCAAGCTCCACAACCGTTACGGAGGCGGCAATACTGTGAGCGCCCTCCGCCGCCTTAAGTCCTATCAGACCGCCGCCTATAACTACAACCTTGCTGTCGGGCTTAAGGTCATTTTTAAGCGCCTTTGCGTCGTCCCACTTGAGGAAGGTATATACATTTTCGCATTTGTCCGCGCCCTCAATCGGGGGAACAAAGGGTACGCTGCCCGTTGCGAGGAGGAGCTTGTCGTAGGGGAACGCCTCATCCGCGCAGCAGACCTTCTTCTTTTTAGTGTCTATTTTAGTCGCCCTTTTACCGAGAACGGGCGTAACGGACATTTTCTCGTAAAAGTCCTCGTCTCTGTAATACATATTCTTTTCCTCTACCTTGCCCTTTAGATAATAGGATATCAGAGGTCTTGAATATGTTCTGTAGGGTTCGTCCGAAATAACGGTTATCCTTCCTTCGCTGTCGTTTTTTCTGATTTCCTCCACGGCGGCTATACCTGCCGCGCTGTTGCCTATGATTACATACTCTGTCATTTCTCGCTGCCCCCTTCAACATATATAAGCGCGTTGTTCGGGCAATGCTTGACACATTCGGGCTCTCCCGAAAGGTCGCACAAATCGCACTTCAATGCGATATCGCCTACCTTAATGCATCCGTACGGACATGCAACCGCGCATGTCATACATCCCACGCAGCGTTCGGGGTCGTTCATAACAAGCCCCGTTTCGCTGTCCTTTGTCATAGCGCCCGTGATACAGGCTTCCACGCACGGAGGGTTTTCGCAGTGACGGCAGTTTACCGCCACGGAGAGAAGCTTTCCGCCTTCCACCCTTATGCGGGCTTGGGGCGCGGGCGTCTCCTCCTTGTATGCCTTTATGATATCCTTTGTCCGTGAGTGCGCAACCTTGCAGAATACCTCGCAAAGCTTGCAGTCAAGACAAAGCTTTTCGTTTGCATATACTCTTTTCAATCTCTGTCAGTCCTTCCCTAAGTTGATTACCTTTAAATATGTCAGACCATTGAGGTCAGCCGATTTTACTCTCCCGCGTGCATAATGCCGAGAATTTCAAGCTCCTTTTCGTTTAAGCCGATACCGCGGAGCATCATTCGGTTGCCTCTGAGGCTTTCTATGGAGTTTATGCCCATACCGCCCATCATTTCCTGTATTTCGTGGTTCCACGCCCTTAAAAGATTTGCCGCGCGCTTATACATCACATCCGGGTTGAGACGCTTTGTGAGCTCCGGCTTCTGCGTTGCGATACCCCAGTTGCACTTGCCTGTATTGCAGGTTTGGCAGAGATGGCATCCGAGTGTTATAAGAGCGGCGGTAGCGATATATACCGCGTCCGCGCCCAACGCCACAGCCTTTACAACGTCCGCGCTGTTTCTTATGCTTCCGGCGACTACAAGGGAAACCGTATTTCTTAACCCCTCGTCGCGCAGCCGCTGATCAATCGCGGCAAGGGCAAGCTCTATCGGAATTCCCACATTGTCTCTTATTCTTGTGGGAGCCGCGCCCGTACCGCCTCTGAAGCCGTCAACCACAATTATGTCCGCGCCCGCTCTTGCAATGCCGGAGGCAATAGCCGCGCTGTTATGTACAGCCGCAATCTTTACCGCAATCGGCTTTGAATAGTTTGTTACCTCCTTCAGCGAGTATATGAGCTGGCGAAGATCCTCAATCGAATATATGTCATGGTGAGGCGCGGGGGATATTGCGTCCGCGCCCTCGGGGATCATACGGGTAAGGCTGACTTCCTCGTCCACCTTTTCGCCCGGCAAATGACCGCCTATACCGGGCTTTGCGCCCTGACCTATCTTAATTTCTATAATTCGCGCCCTGTCAAGGTACTCCTTGTACACGCCGAATCTGCCCGACGCCACCTGAACGACCGAATTGTTCTGATAGGGATAAAGCTCGCGGTGCATACCGCCCTCGCCCGTATTGAATAGGGTGCCCACCTCCTGAGCCGCCATTGCGAGGGATTTCTGAGCGTTGAGCGAGATTGAGCCGAAGCTCATGGCGCTGAACATAATCGGCACATCAAGCCTTACCTGCGGCGGAATGTGTGTTGTGACCTTTCCGTCCTTCACTTCAATCTTGTCGGGCTTTCTGCCGAGCATTACCGTTGTCTCCATAGGCTCGCGGAGCGGGTCTATAGAAGGATTTGTTACCTGAGACGCGTTTAAAAGGATTTTATCCCAATAAACAGGATACGGCTTTGGAGTTCCCATTGCCGAAAGAAGCACGCCGCCCGTCTCTGCCTGGCGGTACACCTCGATTATTGCTTCATCCGTCCAGTTCGCGCTTCCGCGGAAGGTTACGGGGAATTTTTCTATTCTTATTGCATGTGTCGGGCATATGGATACGCAGCGCATACAGTCAACGCATCTTTCGTCATATGCCTTTATTGAGCCGTCCGGCTGTATAACGTGTGCCTCATTCGCGCACTGTCTCGCACAGGCTCCGCACTGTATGCAGCGGTCCTTGTCGCGCTGTATAAGGAACCGAGGCGGTATAAGGTTTATGTTGTATTCCATCAGATGTCGCTCCTTTCCACGTTTACTATAACAGGCTCGCCGCCGCCCACCGACCAAATCTTGTCGGGATTGGGGCATATAACCCTTATAGCGGACTCCTCGCTCGCGAAGTAGACCATATCGTCCTTTTCCGCCGCCATAAGCGAACGCAGCTTAAGGCGGTCATTAAGCGCCATAAGCCCTCCCGTGTAGCCCACTACTATAGAAAACGGACCGTTGACAAGCGCTCCCGGATAAACCGTTCTGAGCGCGGTATAATAAGCCTTCTTTTCCTCGTCCATATTTGCAATCTGTTCCCATGTGGGCGCCGTCATAATATGCGCCACGGTCTCCATGGGAAGGTGGTGCTTGCGCATGAGCATATCGCAAAGGTACGTCATGACCTCAGTGTCGGTCATAAGAGTACACTTGTAGCCGAATTGCTCAACGTTTCGGCGGTTTGCGTCGTAGCTGGATATCTCCCCGTTATGTACAACGGTAAGATCCCTTATGCTCATCGGGTGCGCGCCGCCCCACCAGCCTGGTGTATTCGTCGGGAAACGTCCGTGACATGTCCACGAATATCCCTTATAGTTTTCAAGCATATAGAAATCTCCGACCTCCTCGGGGAAGCCGGTTGCCTTAAAGCAGCCCATGTTCTTGCCCGAGGAAAATACAAACGCGCCTTCGATATTTGCGTTTATATAGGTGACGCAGCGAACGATATATTCGTCGTCCGTCATTCCCTCATGGGCGTGAACCCTGTGCGCCTTCGGCTTTACAAAGTAACGCCAGATAAGATGCGGGCTTTCGATGCCCGGCACCTTTCTTGTGGGAATTCTGCCCGCGCTTTCAACCTCGAAGTGAGTTGAAATATACGTCTCGCAGTTCTGCAGGCAGTCATGGTCATCGTAAAAAATGTGGAATGCGTAAAAATCCTTGTAGTCGGGGTATATACCGTATGCGGCAAAACCTCCTCCAAGTCCGTTTGAACGGTCGTGCATGACCGCGATGGAACGGATAAGATCCTCTCCGGTAAATCTTTCCCCTTGCCTGTTGATCATTGCGGCAATGGCGCATCCCGAGGGAATCCTGACCTCGCCCTCTTTTTTCAGCATTATGCTCATCCTTTCTGTCCGAATGTCTTTACTATCCTGTCAATTGCTTCCAAAGTGTTGTCCTTTGAACCGAATGCTGTTAATCTGAAGTAGCCCTCTCCCGAAGGTCCGAATCCGCTTCCGGGCGTTCCGACTACATTTGCCTTTTCAAGCAGCTCGTCGAAAAACTCCCACGCGGTTTTGCCTTCGGGAACCTTAAGCCATACATATGGCGAATTTACACCTCCGTACACTGTAAAGCCCGCGTCCCTCAGACCTTTCAGAATGATTTTTGCGTTTGCCATATAGTAATCTATAAGAGCCTTTGTTTCCCGCTTGCCCGCCTCCGAGTACACTGCCTCGGCAGCGCGCTGAGTAACATAAGGAACTCCGTTGAATTTTGTTGTGTGGCGCCTGTTCCAGAGTGCGCGAATCTCAACTCCGTCCGCCGCAAGCTCCTTCGGGATGACGGTAAAGCCGCATCTCGTACCGGTAAAGCCGGCGTTTTTCGAGAAGCTTCTGAATTCTATGGCGCAGGTTTTTGCGCCCTCTATCTCAAATATCGAATGAGGTACGTCCTCCTCTGAAATGTACGCCTCGTAAGCCGCGTCGTAGAGGATGACAGCCTTCTTTTCGTTTGCGTAATCAACCCACCTTTTAAGCTCGGTTCTGTTCATAGCCACGCCCGAAGGGTTGTTCGGGAAGCAAAGGTATATGATGTCCGGCGTCTCCTTCGGAAGCTGCGGCAAAAATCCGTTTTCCTCAAGGCAGGGCATATAAATAAGATTTGTCCACATACCCTTTTCCTCATCATAATCTCCCGCTCTGCCCGCCATTGCGTTTGTATCCACATACACGGGGTACACAGGGTCGCATACGGCAACCTTGTTGTCAAGCCCGAAAATGTCGCCGATGTTGCCCGTGTCGCTCTTGGCTCCGTCCGATACAAATATCTCATCGGGAGCGATGTCCACACCACGCGAACAATAGTCGTTCTCCGAAATAGCCCTGCGAAGAAATTCATATCCCTGCTCGGGGCCGTAGCCGCGGAACGTAGCCGCCTCTCCCATCTCGTCAACAGCCTTGTGCATAGCCGTGATAACGCTCTCCGTGAGAGGAAGGGTCACGTCGCCGATGCCGAGTCTTATGACCTTTTTGCCGGGATTAGCCTCAGTGAACGCGTTCACTTTTTTTGCGATTGTCGAGAAAAGGTAACTCCCCGGAAGCTTAAGATAATTCTCGTTTAATTTTATCATGTCATCGTTCCTTTCTGCGGACATTTGTCCTTGACACGCAAACTTGTGTCTACGTTATATTTTATACATAATCAACGTCCGTGTCAAATACTTTTTTTGCTTCTCCCGTCATAAATACGTGATTTGTCGCCTCGTCCCACTCTATTTCGAGGCTTCCTCCGCGCAAATGAAGCGTAACGCTGCGGTCTGTTTTCCCGTTAAGCACGCTCGCCACGGCGCTTGCGCAAGCTCCCGTTCCGCAAGCTTGGGTTTCTCCCGCGCCGCGTTCCCATACCCGCATTTTTATATTTTTTCTGTCCGTCACACGGAGAAATTCGGTGTTAATCTTTCTCGGGAACATTTCGTGGTTCTCAAAGAGCGGTCCTATCTTTTCGATTTCGAGAGAATCAATGTCCTCCATATATACTACCGCATGAGGATTGCCCATTGAAACGCAGGTGACCTTATACTCCCTGCCGCCCACCGTAATCGGGCGGCTGACCGCCGTCTCTCCCTCATAAAGACAGGGGATATCTTCGGGCTTTAAGATAGGCTCGCCCATATCAACCCTTACGCTTTTGACCTCTCCGTCCTCAACAAACAGCTCCAGAACCTTTATTCCCGCCCCCGTGGACACCGTAATATTCGTCTTATCTGTCATATGATTGTCGTACACATACTTTCCCACGCAGCGTATTGCGTTGCCGCACATCTCCGCACGGGAGCCGTCGGAATTGTACATATCCATTTCAAAATCCGCGGTTTTCGAGGGCTTTATAAGCACAAGTCCGTCAGAGCCTACCCAAAAATGCCTGTCGGACAGCTCCCTCGCCGCGCGGGAGGGATCCTTTACCTCTTCCTCAAAGCAATTCACATAGATATAGTCGTTCCCTATACCGTGCATTTTTGTAATTCTCATAAAAATGTCCTGCCTTTCCGCCGTCAAACTATTGGTTATTTATTATACCTCTTTGCAGCGCCGATTTCAATATTTAATTTTCCAAAGAAGCGCCCTTTTCTCGGCTT
>CAZIBK010000053.1:0-8909 GCA_964537125.1 uncultured Oscillospiraceae bacterium | reverse complement strand
ATATGCTTTTTGTTTTTTAACCTTATACGAACGCGGACTTCGGAGAGCTTAAAGAATTTTTTTCGTTATTTTTCATCAATCATTTTATTAAATCATTTAATCTTAATCATTTTATTTTCTTATTTCATCAACAATCAATTACAGGTTTTTCAACATCATTTTTTTCGTCAATATCCGCATTTATATAGGTTTTAAACAGCTTTGTTAAACATGTTAAAGGAAAGGATGTGTTTTGTGTGGACAGCGATATAAACGAGTTGTGGAAAAGAGTATTGGAGCTTCTCGCGCCGGAAATGACGGCGGTAGGCTTCAGCACATGGATAAAGCCTTTAAGACCCGTGTCGCTGAATGATTCAACTTTGCTTATCGCCACGGATTCGGACATAGTTAAGAATATGGTTTCGGGAAGATATATGGATCTTCTTAAAAACGCCCTCTTTGAAATTACGGGGAATGATTATTCGGTTACCATTACTATAGGAAATGATAACGATTTTTCGCCGGAGGAGAATGATGAAGGGGATGACTCGCCTTCCTCGAAATATACCTTCGACAACTTTATCGTAGGCAATTCAAACCGCTTTGCCCAGGCTGCGGCTCTCGCCGTGGCGGAATCCCCTGCGGCGGCGTACAATCCTCTGTTTATTTACGGGGGAGTGGGGCTTGGTAAAACTCACCTCATGCACGCTATAAAGAATTACATTGTGGCGAACAACAAAAACGCCAAAATTGCATTTGTCAGCAGCGAAACCTTCACAAACGAGCTGATAAATTCAATAAGGGATAAGAAAAACGACGAATTTAAGGCAAAATACCGCAGTATGGACGTTCTTTTGGTGGACGATGTTCAGTTCATCGCCGGAAAGCAGCAGACAGAGGAGGAATTTTTCCATACCTTCAACGCTCTGAAGGACGCAAACAAGCAGATAGTTCTCACCAGCGACCGACCGCCTCATGAGATAAAAACACTTGAGGAAAGGCTTCGTTCAAGGTTTGAATGGGGGCTTATATGCGACATAGCTCCTCCCGATTACGAAACGAGAATCGCCATACTTAAAAAGAAGGCTATTGACGAAAACGTGGCGATAGACGATTCAATACTTGCTTTTATTGCGGAAAAGGTGACAAGCAATATACGGGAGCTTGAGGGCATATTCAACAGAGTTGTCGCTTTCAGAGGTCTTGTTCAGGAGGATATTACTCTTGAAACCGTCATGAAAGTATTGAAGGACTATTCAAACGACGGAAAGAGCATACTCACTCCGGAATATATTGTGGAGTGCTGCGCGAGGTTTTACGGGATTTCGCCTGAGAAATTCTATTCAACATCGCAAAAGAAGGACGTTTCCTTCGCAAGGCAGGTATCCTTCTATCTTTGCAAGGAAATACTCGATATATCCCTTCAGAAGATAGGACAGGTCTTCGGACGCGACCATACGACCGTTCTGTACGGTATAAAGAAAATAGAAAAGGACATGGCTAACGACCCTGCATTTAAGAACAGCATCGATATGCTTATAAAGGATATAAAGAGCGTAAATTCATAAAGGCTTATTTACCAAAGCCTCTTTATATTGTATATAACGGGTATTATATATACGGTATTTAGTATATATAATAGGTAGAGAGAGGAAAATATATATTTTCGATTTTCCACAGCTTTCATGTTTATCAACATATTGTCCGTTTTAAGCTTTAAATTATTTCAACAAAATCTTAACATACGAAAGTCGCCCAAGCGGCGGCTTTCAAGCGGGATTTGCACGGGTTTAACAGCCCCTACTACTACTATTTAATAATTATATATTTATTTATTCATAATAATTGACCATTGGAGGAGAGCGGCATGAAAATATACTGCAATACGGAAGAGCTGGCAGGCGCCGTAAACATAGTATCAAAGGCAGTGAGTGTAAAGTCATCGGTTCCGTACCTTGAGGGCGTTTTGCTTGAAGCGGAATGCGACAGGCTTTATCTCACGGGAAACGATCTTGAAATATGCATAAAAACGTCGATACCCTGCAACATTGCGGATGAGGGCAAGATAGTTCTTAACTGCAAGATGTTTTCCGAAATCATAAGAAAGCTCCCGAATGACGTTTGCGAGATAAAGACGAAAGATTCGGCTGTTATTATAAGCTGCTTAAATTCGGATTACAGAATCGTCGGTCTTGACGCAAACGACTATCCGGCAATTCCCGAATTTGAGGTGACAAGCTCTATAAGAATATCATCTCCTCTTTTGAAGGATATGATTTCAAAAACTTCCTTTGCCGTAAGTCAGAAGCTTGACAGGAAGGTTCTCACGGGCTCCCTTTTTGAAATGGATAAAAATTCGCTGACAATAGTTGCCGTTGACGGCTACAGAATGGCTCTGAGGAAGGAAGTCCTTCCCGAAGGCTGCAAGCCCGGCAGGTTTATAATCCCCGGAAAGGCGGAAAACGAGGTCGTAAAGATAATATCCGACGATGAGAAGGATGTTATAGACGTCGGCTTTTCGGACAAGTACGCGGTTTTTGAAAACGACGCCTTCACAATGATAACGCGCCTGATAGACGGAGAGTTTTTTGCGTACAGACAGGCAATTCCTTCGGAATTTAGAATAAACACCACAGTTGATACGTCCGAATTTTCAAAGACTGTTTCCCGTGTGGAGCCCATTATAGACGATGTGACGAAAAATCCCGTCAGAATAAAGCTTTCGGATAACACTCTTAAGATAAAGTGCCTTACGCCGCTCGGCAGCGTAAACGATATGTTCGACGTATCTTACGAGGGTGCGGATTTTGAAATAGGCTTTAATTACCGCTATCTTTACGACGCAATATCACGTTGCGGAAACAAGACTACGGTTCTGAGAATGAACACACCGTTGAATCCGCTTATAATATCGGGCGAGGACGATGATACTTATCTCTTCATGGTGCTGCCCGTACAGCTTTCCTGAGAGGGGAGAGTTTATAATGGCTTCTCTTTTGATAAATACGGAGTATATAAAGCTCGATCAGGCAATGAAGTTTGCAAACGTCGTTGAAAACGGAGCATTTGCGAAGGATTTGATAAGGGATTCTCTTGTAAAAGTAAACGGCACGGTCGAAACAAGGCGCGGAAGAAAGCTTTACGAGGGTGATTCTTTCACCTTTGAGGGAGAGACATATGTAATAGAGGGCGCCGAAAAGTGAACGCTGAAAGTATGAAGCTTGAAAATTTCCGAAATTATGAAAATGCCGAGTTTGATTTTTCGGACGGTGTAAATATCATCTACGGAAAAAACGGAGCGGGGAAGACAAATCTTATAGAGGCGCTTTACACATTTTCTTACGCGCGTTCTTTCCGTGCGCCGTCGAAGGAGTTTCTCCGCCACGGCTGCGGCATGGCGAAAATGGAGCTTCGGTTTTTCAGCGAGAGCCGCCTCCAAAGCGCCGACATGGTTTTTTCAAGGGACAATAAGAGAAAAATCCGCGTAAACGAGATAGATATTAAAAAGACAAGCTCTCTTTTGGGAAGGTTCATATGCGTGCTTTTTACACCGGATGAGCTGTCGCTTGTAAAGGACGGTCCCGACCGCCGAAGGAAATTTCTTGATACTTCGATTGTTGCGCTGAGACCGTATTATTTTTCTGCGCTTTCGGGGTATTCGGCTTGTGTAAAGCAGAAAAATGCCTTATTAAGGAGCGAAAATTACTCTATGCTCGACATATGGAACGAGCGTATGGCTGAATACGGGGCGGCGATTGCCGAAACGAGAAGAAAATATATAGAATCCTTAGCCGAAAAGGCGAGCCGCGCACAGAAGGATATATCCGGAGGCAGGGAGGAGCTCGCGGTTATATACAGCCATTCGTATAAGCTGGGAAAAAGCAAGGAGGAGACGAAAAGCTTCATCCTCGAAAGGATTGAGGAGGCGGAGGAGCGTGAAAAGGAAAACAAAATGTGTCTCGTAGGTCCCCACAGAGACGACATATCATTTAAGATAAATTCCTTCAACGCACGGAATTTTGCGTCCCAAGGGCAGCAGAGGAGCATAGTTCTCTCCTTAAAGAGCGCTCAGATGGAAATAATAAAAAGCGAATCAGGGGAATATCCCGTGCTTTTGCTCGACGACGTCATGAGCGAGCTTGACAGCGACAGACGGGATTTCTTCACCGATAAGATAAAGGGAAAGCAGGTAATGATAAGCTGTACCGATATTGAAAATATAAATTTTACTAAAGACGCAAGGCTTATAAAAATAGAGGACGGAAAAGTATGTATGTAAACATCGGAGCTGACAAAATGATTTTTTGCGACGATATAGTCGGTGTGTTTGACCTTGACAACACCACCACGAGCAAAATAACGCGTTCTTTTCTTCAGAGGTGCGAAAAAGATAAAAAAAGCGAAAACGCCGTGACAGATATCCCTCATTCGTTCGTTGTGACGGGAGAGAGGGTATATATAGCACAGGCTTCTTCGCAGACTATATATAAAAGAATCGACAGAATGAGAGGTAAGAGTAATGGATGAGAAGGTAACCGGTAAATATGACGAAAGTCAAATACAGGTTCTTGAAGGTCTCGAAGCGGTAAGGAAGCGTCCGGGTATGTATATCGGTTCGACGGGGGAGAACGGTCTTCACCATCTTGTGTACGAAATCGTAGACAACTCTATCGACGAAGCCCTTGCCGGATACTGCACACATATAGAGGTCACCGTAGGGAAGGACAATATCGTAACAGTTTCCGATAACGGACGCGGTATCCCGACGGGTATACATCCGAAGATGGGCATAGCGACGGTGGAGGTCGTGTTTACAGTGCTTCACGCGGGAGGAAAATTCGGCGGCGGAGGATACAAGGTTTCCGGCGGTCTTCACGGCGTGGGAGCGAGCGTTGTGAACGCCCTTTCGGAATGGCTTGAGGTATGGGTGTACGACGGCAAAAACGTGCATTATCAGAAGTACAGCCGCGGAAAGAGCCTTGACAGCCTTAAGGTCATCGGCGAAACGGATAAGACGGGAACCACAATCCGCTTCAAGGCGGACGGCGAGATTTTTGATACTCTTGATTACGACTATGAAGTGCTTCTCCGCCGTATGCGCGAGCAGGCGTTCCTGAACAAGGGTCTGAGAATAACAATTACAGACGAGCGCGGCGAGGAAAAGGTCACAAACAGCCTTTTCTACGAGGGCGGCATAAAGAGCTTTGTCGAATATATAAACAGAACAAAGGAGCCTGTACATCAGGAAATCATATACATGGAAAGCGTAAAAGAAACTATGGAAGTTGAAATCGCAATGCAGTACAACACCGATTACAACGAGAACATAGTTTCCTTCGCAAACAACATCCACACCACAGAGGGCGGATATCACGAGATAGGCTTTAAGAGCGCTCTTACGAGGGTGCTGAACGATTACGCGAAAAAGAACAACCTCATTAAGGAGAGCGACGCAAAGCTTTCCGGCGAGGACGTCCGCGAGGGTCTGACGGCTGTAATAAGCGTCAAAATCGAAGAAGCTCAGTTTGAGGGGCAGACGAAGACGAAGCTCGGCAACATAGAGGTTCGTTCGCTTGTGGAAAACGCGGTAAACGATTCCCTTTCAATTTACTTTGACGAAAATCCTTCGGTTGCAAGGGCGATAATCGACAAGAGCGTGACCGCGTCAAGAGCGAGAGAGGCTGCGCGCCGCGCAAGGGAAATGACGCGCAGAAAAAGCGCGCTTGAAAATACAACTCTTCCCGGTAAGCTTGCGGACTGTATAGAAAACGGCATCGAGCGCACGGAAATATATATCGTCGAGGGTGATTCCGCGGGCGGCAGCGCAAAGCAGGGCAGAGACAGGAATTATCAGGCGATACTTCCCCTTTGGGGCAAAATGCTCAACGTAGAAAAGGCGAGAATAGACAAGATTTACGGAAACGACAAGCTCACGCCGGTTATAACGGCTCTCGGCGCGGGAATAGGCGAGGAGTTTGATATTTCAAAGCTCCGCTACGGAAAGGTTATAATAATGGCGGATGCCGATGTTGACGGCAGTCATATAAGAACGCTTCTTCTCACATTCTTCTTCCGCTTTATGCGTCCGTTGATAGAACAGGGGCATGTATATCTCGCACAGCCGCCGCTTTTCAAGGTAAGCCGCGGAAAAACCGTGAGATATGCCTACAATGAGCGCGACATGGAAAAGGTTATGGCAGAAATGCGCGAAAAGTACGGTCAGGACGTAAAGGTTGACGTTCAGAGATACAAGGGTCTCGGTGAGATGGATCCCGCGCAGCTCTGGGAGACGACAATGAATCCGGAAACGAGGATAATGCTTCGAGTCACACTTGAGGACGCCATTCTGGCAGATGAGATATTTACCGTTCTTATGGGAGACAAGGTGGAACCGAGAAGGGAATTTATAGAAGCCAACGCCCATACGGTAAGAAATCTTGATATATAAGACGAGGAGTATAAGATATGGATATGGAAAATAAAAGCCCTCAGGAAAATATTTATGATGTTGAAATAGTCAGCGAAATGAAGACCTCGTATATCGACTATGCCATGAGCGTTATTGTCGCCCGTGCGCTGCCCGATGTGCGCGACGGTCTGAAGCCGGTACACAGGAGAATACTTTATACGATGAACCTTGCGGGCTATACGCCCGACAAGCCGTATAAGAAGTGCGCCGCGACGGTCGGCGATGTGCTCGGTAAGTATCATCCGCACGGCGACGCCTCGGTTTATGAAGCGATGGTAAGAATGGCGCAGGAGTTCTCGCTTCGCTATCCTCTTGTAGACGGTCACGGCAACTTCGGCAGCGTGGACGGCGATCCTCCGGCTGCTTACCGTTATACGGAATCAAGGATGAGCAAAATCGCTCTCGAGCTTTTGAAGGATATTGATAAAGATACGGTAGACTTTATGCCTAACTTCGACGAATCCCTTCAGGAGCCGGTAGTGCTTCCTTCAAGGATACCCACCATACTTGTAAACGGCTCAAACGGTATTGCCGTAGGTATGGCGACGAATATTCCGCCCCACAATCTTACGGAGGTTATTGACGGCATTACGGCGTATATAGAAAACCCTGAAATAACAATTGACGGGCTCATGAATTATATAAAAGGACCGGATTTCCCGACTGCCGGAATTATAATGGGCAGGAGCGGAATAAAAGAGGCATACCACACGGGCAGAGGCAAGATATACGTCCGCGCGAGAACTCACATTGAGGGCGAGGAAGGACAAAAGCAGAAGATTATCGTTACCGAGCTTCCCTATCAGGTGAATAAGGCGCGCCTTATAGAAAAAATCGCCGAGCATGTGCGCGACAAGCGCATAGACGGTATAACAGGTCTGCGCGACGAGTCTGACCGCGAGGGTATGAGAATAGTTATAGAGCTTCGCCGCGACGCGAACGCAAACGTCGTATTGAATATGCTCTTTAAGAACACTCAGATGCAGGACACCTTCGGCGTTATTATGCTGGCTCTTGTGGATAATCAGCCGAAAATATTAAACCTTAAGGATATAATCGTAAATTATGTGAAGTTCCAGGAGGAGGTCATCCGCAGAAGGACTAAGTTTGACCTTGAAAAGGCTCTTGCAAGGGCGCACATTTTGGAAGGGCTGCTGATAGCTCTTGACAATATCGACGCGATAATTAAGACCATTCGCGAAAGCTACGACGACGCGAAGGAACGCCTGATGGCGCGATTCGGTCTGTCGGATAAGCAGTCTCAGGCTATACTTGATATGAGGCTTGCCCGCCTGCAGGGTCTGGAAAAGGAAAAGATTGAAAACGAATACGCTGAGATTCAGGAGAGAATAGCATATTTCCGTGAGGTTCTCGCAAACGAGTCCATGGTTCTTGACATTGTAAAGCAGGAGCTTCAAGAGATAAGGGACAAGTACGGCGACCCCAGAAGGACGGAAATATCAAATATCGAGGAGGATATAGATCTCGAAGACCTTATCGAAGAGGCTGAAAACGTTATCACTCTCACTCATTTCGGCTATGTTAAGCGCATGGCGTCGGATACATACCGTTTGCAGCACAGAGGCGGACGCGGTGTGACGGGTCTTCAGACGCGCGAGGAGGATTATGTTGAAAATATTTTATCCTCTTCTACTCATAATACGCTTCTGTTCTTCACAAATATGGGCAAAATGTACCGCTTAAAGGCATATCAGCTCCCCGAGGCGGGCAGACAGGCGAAGGGAACGCCGATTATAAATCTCATCCCCATAGAAAACGGCGAGCGAATAACGGCGCTCATATCTCTCAGGGAGTTTGAGGAAGACAAGTGTATCGTCATGGTTACAAGGAACGGTGTTATCAAGCGTACCGACCTTTCGGAATACAACAGCGCGAGAAAGAGCAGCGGACTTTCGGCAATATCCCTTGACGAGGGCGACGAGCTTATCAGCGTCAAGCTTACGAACGGCAGCGGGGAAATATTCGTCGGCACACATGACGGCATGGCTATACGCTTCAGCGAGTCCGATGTGAGGAAAATGGGCAGAGTTACCCGCGGCGTAAAGGCAATCAATCTCCGCGACGGGGATTATGTTGTCGGCGCGGCTGTGTCGGGCGAGGGAGAGGATATCATGGTTGTCACCGAGAACGGCTTCGGCAAGAAAACGCGTGAAGCAGAGTACCGTCCCCAGTCACGCGGCGGCATAGGGCTTAAAAATTACAGCGTGAGCGAAAAGACGGGCAAGGTCATTGCGCTGCACGCGGTAAGCGATGACGACGATCTTATGATGATAACCGACGCGGGCGTTGTAATACGTCTTGCCGCGTCCGAAATAAGGTCAATAGGCAGAAGCACCGCCGGAGTAAGGCTTATGAGGCTTTCCGAGGGCGTGAAGGTCGTTTCCGTCGCAAAGTGCGGTCATGAGGACGAAAAAGAATCAAAAGAAGAAAAAGCGGAAGA
>CAZIBK010000052.1:0-9411 GCA_964537125.1 uncultured Oscillospiraceae bacterium | reverse complement strand
GCGCGCCGCGGCATTTTTGCTGAGGTGAAAATCGAAAGGCTTTTAGCCGTGTTCGGCTGTTGAAAACGGCGAAGCGGCACTCACGGCGGATACGCAGTTTTAAAAAACAGCGGGTTTTGCGTTTGATTTAAGCTATGTATTTTTGAAATTACCGAGGTAAAAATTGATATAACGGCTTGAATTGTGTTGCAAAATTCTGCCCGCCTTGTTATAATATAATCAGACTATTATAACAAGGCGGGTGTTTTTATGCAGCAGATACTTTCAAAGGGGCTTACTTATATTTTCGTGATAATAGTTTATCTTTTCATATATGCGATAATCAGGATGATATTTCTTGATATACGCGCTATGAGCAAGAAAAAGCATATTATTAACGCGGAGGGATATCTGAAGCTTATAAATCTGAGACACGATTTGCCCTTTGCCGTAAACGAAAGCTATGAGATAGAGGCTGAAAACACGATAGGCAGAGGGAGAGGCTGCACAATTTCGATTGACGACCCGTCCCTTTCGGGAGAGCATTGCAGAATATTCAAGTCGGACGGAAGCTTTTTCTTAGAGGATGAGGACAGCACAAACGGCACGTTTTTAAACGGAGACAGAGTTGAGGACGAGGCGGTGGAGCTGATAGACGGAGACAAGATATCGATAGGCTCGCTTATGTTTTTGTTTGTGAGACCGGAAGAGAACTAAGGAGGAAGCGCAATGGAAAAACGCGCAATGACTGTGAGACCCTTGATATATATACTGCTTGTGACGCTGCTCGGCGGTCTTTTGGTTTCAATGGCGGAGGGAGAATTCAGAAAGGAAACGCTTTTGCTGCTCGGAACGATGGGCATTGTTATTATAGTGGTATATACCATTCTTGCGGCAGCTCCCTTGGGGGATCACTATATATTTATGATAACGGCAATGCTTGCGGTTATAGGCGTTATAATGCTGTTAAGGCTTCAGACAGGCTACGGCCAGAGGCAGGTTATATGGTTTTCCGTGGGAGCGGGGCTGTTTTTGATGACAGCGGTTATATATAAAAATGTAAACGTATGGAACAGGCTTAATAAGCTGTATATATTTGCCGCGGTAGCGCTCTTTCTGATAACGGCTGCCGTAGGTTCGGTAAGCCACGGCGCAAAAAGCTGGATTACGGCGGGCGCCTTTTCCTTTCAGCCGAGCGAGCTTATTAAGATAATATTTATACTTACCTTGGCGGGGATTTATACCAACGACTATAAGACGGAAAAAAAATCAAACCGCCTTTCACGCTTTTACAACACGCGGAACGGAAGAAACGCCGCGGCATGTGCGGTGACATATCTGTTTTTGTTGTTTTTGGTTTTCCAGAGAGACTGGGGAACGGCAGTGCTGTTTTTCTCGCTGTATATAGCGTTTCTTGCGATATACGGTCGGGACAAGAGATTTCTGCTGCTTAACTTTTTCCTCGCGATAGGGGGCGGAACGGTAGGCGTTCTTACCATGAGCCATATACAGATAAGAATAGAAACGTGGCTGCATCCCTTTGCGGACGCAAGCAGCACGGGCTATCAGATAACGCAGTCGCTTTTTGCCATAGGAGAGGGCGGATTTTCCGGCAGAGGCATAGGCGCGGGAAGCCCGTATTATATACCCGAGGTACACACCGATTTCATCTTTTCGGCAATATGCGAGGAAATGGGCATATTGGGCGGCATGGCGGTTATAATGCTGTATTTCGTTTTGGTGTACAGGGCGTTTAAGATATCGCTTTCCACAACGAATGAATTTAACAAGGCTGTCGCCATGGGAATAGCCGTCATGCTCGGAGTGCAGACATTTATAATAATAGGCGGAGTAATAAAGCTCATACCGCTGACGGGAATAACGCTTCCCTTCGTAAGCTACGGCGGTTCAAGCATGGTGACAACGTTTTTGGCGCTCGGAATATTGCAGGGAATATCCGCCAGAGGGGAGGAAATAGCGGATGAAATATAACAGAAAGATAATCTTTGTTATGGTATTCGTCTGCGCGCTCTTTTTATCACTTGCGGTTTATCTGACATATTTTGAACTGTTTTCGGCGGAAACGGTCATAAAAAGCAGCTACAACCGCCGCATTTGGGAGGAAGAGGACAACGTTCTGCGCGGCAGCATAACAGACCGCTGCGGCACGGTTCTGGCATACAGCGAAGAGGACGGAGATTCGCAGAAGCGGATATATCCCTATGCGTCGCGCTACGCCCACGTTATAGGCTATAATTCGCGCACCTACGGGAAAACAGGGCTTGAATTGAAGTACAACGATATGCTGCTTGCGAGCGATACAATAACAAGCATTTCAGACGCGATAACAGGCTCGCAGGAAAAGGCGGAGGGGGCGAATCTGCGCCTCACCGTTGACAACAGCCTGACGGCAAAGGCCGAAAGCCTGATGAAGGGGAAAAACGGCGCGGTGGTGGCGATAGTGCCTAAAACGGGAGAGGTGCTGTGTTTGTATTCAAACCCCGCCTTTGACCCGAATGAGGACGCGCTGACAGCGCAGTGGGATTCCCTTGCGGAAAGCGAGGATTCGCCCTTTTTGGGAAGGGCGGCAAGCGGTCTCTACGCTCCCGGTTCGACATTTAAGGTTGTAACGGCGGCTGCGGCTATCGATTCGGGCTACAGCTCATATACGGTGAATGACGAGGGCTCGTACACGGTGGACGGCTATACTCTCAAAAATTACGGCGGACATTCCTACGGGCAGATTGATTTAAGAAGCGGATTTGCAAAGTCCAGCAATGTTATGTTTGCGGCGCTGTCGGTCATGATGGGCGAGGACAGAATGCGTAAAGCGGCGGAAGGCTTCGGAGTGGGGCAGCAGATACCGTTTGATATAACGGCGCAGACGTCAAGTATGAATTATTCGGGCAAGATGAGCGACCCTGAGCTTGCGGCAGTAGGCATAGGGCAGGGCAAGCTCCTAATGACGCCTCTCAACATGGCGCTTATAGCGTCGGCAATAGCAAATAACGGCATAATAATGCAGCCGTATCTTGTTGAGAATGCAGCCTTTGCCTCGGGCAGAAGCATTTACAGCGCGAAGCAGGGAATCTGGAAAACAGCTGTGTCCCCCTCGGTGGCGAATCAGGTCGGGGAGCTTATGATAGAGTGCGTACAAAGCGGCACGGGAACAAGCGCGAGGATAAGCGGAGTGACGGTTGCAGGGAAGACAGGCACCGCTCAAAACGAAAAGGAAGGCAAGGAACACGCGTGGTTTATAGGCTATGCGCCTGCAGAGGATCCCGAAATTGCAATTTGCGTAATGCAGGAATATTCCGGCGTGACAGGCAGCAGCTGCGCTCCGATAGCGCGGGATTTAATTAAGCAGTATTTGGGGAAATGAGGTTGCGAAAATGAAAAAAATTGTTGCGATTATTCTGACGGCGGCGCTTGTTTTTACGGCGTTTGACTGTGTGTTTGCCGATGAAGAGTTCCGCCTTTCCCTCGACGGAGAATGGGACTTCTGCTATTATCCTTCATCTGAGGACGCGGGCGAGGAAGGCAGGATAACGGTTCCGGGAGCAATAGAGCTTCAGGGCTACGGCTATCCCGGATATTATTTTGAGGAGCAGCTCTATTGGGGCGCGCCCCAAGACGACGGAATACACAGCATCGGCGTGTACTCAAAATCGTTTTCGGCTGACGCGGCGCGAAAAGCCTTTCTCGTATTTGACAGCGTGAAGGATGAGCTTGAAGTATATTTTAATGACGAGAAAATAGGCGAAAGCTCCAACGCGGAGGCGGGGAGCGTATTTGAGGTAAGCCTCAAAAAAGGGGAAAACAGCGTTAAAGCTATTGTTACGCGGGATAACGGCGGTATAAACAAGGCGGATAATTTTGCCCTGTCGGGGATAGTCGGAAGCGTTTATTTGACGGAGAAATCCCCCTACGGCGAGGCGGAGAGCCGTGATATAAGGATAGAGGGAAATAGCCTTTACATAGACGGAGAGAGGACTGTTCTTCGCGGCGTAAAATATACGCCCACATATCCCACAGGGGGCGATGTGATAAGCGCGGAGCAGATTGAAAAGGATTTATCGCTTATAAAGGAATACGGCTTTAACGCGGTGTGGACGGTCTCCGCGCCTGAGTTTTTCTATGAAAAGGCTGAGGAAAAGGGATTATATGTCATAGACGAGGCAAACGTTTATCTTCAAGGCTCGGGCGGAAATCCGGGAATGGGCGGAGAAGATACGCGGGAAGAGGACGGAGACGCCGTTCTCCGCGTGGAGGAAACGGTTAAAAGGCACAGAAAATACAAGTCTGTAATAATGTGGTCGATAGGCTCGGGAGACGGCGCGGATCCTTCGCTCATAAGCGCGGCGGAAAGGTACGACGCGCGCCCCGTGGTGCAGAAGGTCAACGCTCTTGCGGACACATTTGAGGTTTTCGGAAACACGGGCGGCTTTGAAGATTGGGTATCTTCTTTGGGCAACGGCAACATCGGCGGCTTTATAAGGGAGTTTGCCGACAAGGAGCTGTATTGGACAAGAAATGTATATGAGTTTGATGTTTCCGACAAGGCGACAGGAGTGAAAACAGATATAGACGGCGAGATAAAGTATATAGGCGGGAAGCCCTACCTCGGAGAGGCGGAGTTTAAAAATGAGGTAAAGGAGCTTGACCGTTTCACGGTACTTGCATATGTGTCAGACCCGAACGGAGACAGAGTTATATTTGAGTCGGAGGACAAAGCTGTAAGGCTTGAGGTGAAGCAGAACCGCGCATTTATGACAATAGGCGGGCAGAGCGCCGACGCGTCCTTCTCGGAGGGAAGGATTGGAATTATATATGCCGACGGAGAGGCGCAGCTCTTTACCGGAAACAGCTTTAAGGCTAATTTCAGATGCGGCGCGCATATCGGCGGAAGCTTTTCCGTAGGAGCGGGCGACGGCGGCACCGGGATAGGATATATTAAGATATACGATGACGCCCTTACATTGGATGAGCTTCTGACAGAGCAGACAGAAGCGGAAACCGTAAGCGATATATCCTTCTCGGATATAAACATAAAGAAGGATAAGTCTTATCAATTTCTCGCCTACGGCGGAGATTTCGGCGATACCGTAAACAGCTATTATAAGTCTGTGAAGGGCTTATTCTCATCGCTTCGCGAGCCGCACCCCGAGGCGGAGGAGGTAAAGGCGATTTTTGCGGGAGAGACCTGCGGTGCGCCGGATGTATCGCTCAAAAAATCGGAAAGCGCGAAGGCGATAGCTGAAATAACCGGCGGCAAGGCATATCTTACATCGAAGAGTACGACAGCGGTGATAAATTCGGACGGCGCGATAGAGAGCTTCGTATATAACGGGAGGGAGCAGCTTTCGGAGCCGTTGAGTCCTGCCGCCGCGCGAGAGGTAACGCTTTCGGAATATGAAAGCGGAGCTTATCCCGAGGAGCGGAGATTCAATACAAAATCCTTTGAGGTTGAGGAAAACATCGTATACGCCGAGCTGGTAAACGGCGACGGAAGGCTCAACATTTCCTATTATCTTACGGAGGACGGAGAGCTTAACGTGTCGATGCGGTCTCAGTTCGGAGAAAATGCGGAAAAGCCCACCTTTATAGGGTTTGAGGGAAAAACTGAATATACCCGTGCCGCGTGGTACGGAAAAGGGCTTGCAAGCACATATCCCGACCGCAGAAACGCCGGTGAATACGGCGAATTTGAGGCGGATATAAAAGAGCTTTCGGACAATTACGCCGTACCGCAGGAAAACGGCAACCGATTGGCATATGTTTACACGCTTTCGGGGGAAAACGGGCATCTTACCTTTGCGTCGGCGGAGGGGCTTGAAATAACGGCGCTTCCGTACCCGCCCGAGAACGCGGAATACGAGAGCCACGACGAGGACATGGAATTTGATGACGCATCCTATATAAGATTGGGCGGATATATAGCCGGAGTGAGCGGCAAAGAGGAGTATAAGCTCAACAAATCATCATACGGATTCTCGTTTGTTATGACCTGCGGAGAGGCTGCCTTGCCGGAAGATGTGTCTGCCGTATACGCAGACGGAGAACGTTTTACCGATTTTGCGCCGGGCATTAAGACGTATGTTTACAGGACAAATTCGGTTCCCGAAATATCGGTAAATGGCGGCGCGGAGGTTATATATCACGGCTCCTACTGCACATTTGGCGAATATACGGTTTATTTTGCGCCCGCGGACGAATATCTCTCAGATATTGCCGAAGAGGCGGCCGAGGGTGAAATATCAAAGGACGCTTACTTCGGTACGGAGGTTATCACATTAAGAGGCGAGCGCTTTAGAGGCGAGAGCGACAAGGCATATCAAAAGGGCATTGCGATGAAAGCCGGAAGCGAGATCGTATATGATGTATCTGCCTTTGACAATAATGTGTTTACTGCCGTTATCGGCAAGGACGCTTCGGACATGAGCATGGGTATGGGCTTTGACCGCAGACGCTTTGACGCGGAGGCGGACGTGAAAGTATATCTTGACGGCTCGCTTGCGGCGGAGGTGAACGGAGTTTCGATGTTTTCGGGCAGAAGCGGCATTAGGATAGATGTTTCCGATGCGAAAGAGCTGAAAATAGCCGTTACCGCGAGGGACGAGCAGTCGGCGCAGAACGCGGACGCAGTTCTGGCAGACGCGAAAATAGCGCCCAAGGGTCCGATAACGCTTGACTTTTCGCGCAGCGGACGGGAGGCGTCGATAACGGTATTAAATACTGATTCCGATGAGGTTGACGTGCTTCTTTCGGCAACGGACGGGGCAGAGGTAAAGAGCGTCGGCACGACGATAACAAGGGGGCTGTACCGCACGCTTACACTTCCCGACATAGCCGAAAACGCGGAAATTGAAGCCGTTATTTCGGGATGCGGAAAAATAAAATTGACAGAATAATAAAAGAGCCGCGGCACATCGTTGCTGCGGCTCTTATGTGGGTATGCTATTTCTTTTTGCGTTTATGGCGGTATATGAGAAGAAGAATAAGCGTGGGTATATTTGCGAGGATAAGCGTAAAAACGGCGCTTATGATTGACTTTGCGGACAAATCCTTCATTTTGAAAAGCCACGCGAAGGAGGCGATGAAGGAAAGAAGCGGAAGAATGAGCCCTATATGCTTATTTTCGAGAGACGCAAGAAACGTTTCAAGGTAGAGAATAATAACCACTATGAGAAGAAAAAGTATACCAAATTCAAATTCCATTTTCTTTATTCCTCCGTATATAATATTTTAGGGATATCAGAGTTAAGAGGCGTAAGTGTACCCGGTTCCCAGATAAAGAATTTTGAATTTTCAAAATCCGCCTCAGAGCATTTGCCGACAGGCGCACTTGATGCGGATACAAGCGCCGAATCGGAGTACAGAGAGAAAACTCCGTTAAAGCCCGGGGAGGGCGAGAAGGAGTAATAGAGTGTGCCTGAGTCCGCAAAATAAACAAGAGAGTCGGGAACAGAGACCGCGTATTCGTAAAGCGCCGACATACGCATCAGGGAGGATATATTCAATTGACCGTATCCCGAAAAGGTATCCTTCATCACATCGGCGCTTGTATAGAGAAGCTTCATTAAAACACCGTTTGAAATGCCGGGATAAAGGCTCAGGGCAAGCGCTGCCGCGGCAGATACCTGCGGAGCCGCAAAGGAGGTGCCTTTAAAGGTCGAATATCCCGAAAGAGCTACGGAGCAGATATTTTCGCCGGGAGCCATCAGGTTTACATAATCATTTCTCTGAGAGTGGGAAGCGCGATGCCCGTCAGCCGAAGTGGAGCCTACGGATATGACATTGTCAAACGAGGCGGGGTAGTAGACGGCATCGCCGTAAGCGCCGTCGTTTCCGGCAGAGGCGACCGCCAGCACTCCCTTTTCATAGGCGTAGTCGATAGCCGCCTTGAAAATTTCAGAATCCGTTCCGCCGAAGCTCATATTTATTATATCGCAATCATAGTCGTCAACCGCGGAATAAATAGACTGAACAATGTATGAGTTTTTCGCTTTTTCGCTTGAAGAAAAACAGCGGAAGATATACAGCTCGCTTTCGGGCGCCAATCCCGCTATGCCGAAGGTGTTGTGCGCGGCGGCAATTATGCCTGCCACAGCTGTGCCGTGACCGTTTTCGTCGTCGCAATAAACGGCGCTCGAGGGATCGTCGTTAAAAAAATCCATGACGCGGTGAACGTTTTTAAGCTTAAAATCGTAAGCGGTGGAGCTCAGACCCGAATCGATAATCGCAATCTTTACTCCGCTGCCGAAGGAGCCTGCGTTCCACGCGGACTGTGCGCTTATCTGTGTAAGGTTTGTCTGCGATGAATAATAGGGATCGGCGGGAGTATAGTCAAAGAGGGTGTAATAAGATTCTTCCTCATAATTTTCGACAATACCTGCTTTTATGAGATATTCGATATCGTCAAGCGATTCGGCGGTGTAAACGCCGTGCTCGGCGCTTACGGCTCTTATGGAAGAGTCCGCGTCAAAAAGCATCGGAAAGCTCTCTTTCACAGAGAAAATATACCCCTCGGCAAACGCTGCCGAAGAAAAAAGCAGGAGAAAAATAAGTGCAATTATTGAAGAATAAATGATTTTTTTCATTATTTATCCTTTCCCGTAAACAAAAAGCCGGGGATTACCCGGCATAAAATATCAGCCGTTTGCAAGTGCGTCGCTGAGCCAAAATTCCGCGATGTCGAGAGCCTCAAACAGACCCGGACGAACGGCTTTTTTATATACCTTTTCTTTTTCTCTTCCCGAATTTGTCATAAGCTCTATCGAGACCTTGTCGGCAACATCGAGATCATTCACTTTTTTTGTCGATGTTACGGTGAATAAAATTATATAACGATCTTCGGGATTGCCGTAATAAATTTTATTTCCCGAACGCATAAGGGGCTTATCCTTATATGTGAGGCGATCCTTTGCCTTTACCGCTTTTGCCATTGCAAATGCCCTCCTTAAAAAACTTATTGCACGATGAAGCACCGCGCCGATAAAACTATTATAACATATTTCACAATCGGAGTAAAGTCTTTTTTGCGTTTTACATGAAAGTTACACAACATTTAAAATTTCAAAAAAAACTATTGACAAACGGAGTTTACATGAGTATAATTCAGAAATGGAAAAAGAAATCATATTAGAAAGGAGTTGTAGAAATGTCTTTTAAGAAGCTTATGGCGCTTGGCTGCGCAGCGATTCTTTCGGTTGCCGTTCTTGCCGCTTGCGGCGAGGCTGAGGTTGAGGAACCCACAGAAGCTGCAACAGAGGAAGTAACAGAGATCGTTGAAGAAGTAACGGAAGTAACGGAAGAAGTTACAGAAGAAGCAACAGAGGTTGCTGCTCTCGTTAGTGACGCTGAATAATCTACATAAACTAATGCCCGACAGAAGTCGGGCATTTTTTCGTTATTCGTATTTTTTGAATATGA
>CAZIBK010000051.1:0-9431 GCA_964537125.1 uncultured Oscillospiraceae bacterium | reverse complement strand
TATACATTTATCAGCTTTTTCGCCAACGCCTTTTTGGACATTGACCGCACATTCTTAATAATCCTTATCCCCAGCTCATCGGCACGTTCCGTAAAGCTTTGGTCAGGCTCAAACTGCGACAGCACAAGCGCCTTTTTCGCATACTTCCCTCCGAAGCGGTGCGAAACTATTGAGAGCTTGTACAGCTCATCTGAGGTTACCGTTCCGTTTTTACACGAAACAAACCATGTTTCCAATCCGCGTGTGAGAAGCACGTCTATTTCATTTTCCACCTGACGGCCGTCCTTCCAGTCAATAACAACTCCGCTCTGTCCGTCGTTAAAAAACGTTTTACCTGAGCTGTCCAAAGCTGATTTTGCCGCAATATATGTAAACATTTCAAGGGCTGTACCCTGCTTTTCAAGAAGATACGCCGTCAGCGGATTTTTATATTTCACGCCCGAATCTGTTTTCCGCACAAGCCCCGCAGAGCGCAGACGCGACCAAATAAGCGCCATAACTCCGCGGTTTTCCGCACGATAGCCGCGGCTTGTTCCGAAGGCGGCGTTCCATGCTCCGCAGTCGCTTCGGCATATATCCCAAACCTTTTCTATGTCCTTCTCGTCTTCAATTCTGCGCTCCCATAGATAGGTTTCCTCCCGCCGCTTTCCGTTTTGTATCCTTCCTCCGTGAAGAGCTACCGCCTCCTCCACCGTCAGCGACAAACGGCTTGTCTTGTACTGCGCCCTTCCGTTCATCGGAATGATACGGCCGTTTCGCACATCCACCGCGTGCATCGGCACACCGTACCTTTTCGCCGCCATACCGACCGCCACCAAAACGGTCTCCGTCCCTCCGGTAATATCAAAATCGCAGTCGCGCCAAAGCGTTATACATTCTCTCACCTTTTTATATGCCGCCTCCACGTCCGACGTGTTTATTCTGTCGCATATTATCTTTGTCCCGATATTGCGCCTTTTAAGGACCTCCGAAAGCCTCTCCGCGAACAGAACGGCTCCGCTCCCCTCCTTATAGAGAAACACCGTTCTCTCAGGCTGCAAAAGAAGCGTAGCGGCGGCGTTTTCCATGATTTCCTCATCAAAAAACTCAATAACAGTCATTCGCTCACCTCTGTCAAAACGGAGCAATAACGCTCATTATCGCAACAACGTAGCTTGAGTTGACCTGTTGAGCCAAAGCCGTATTCGACACCGCCGCCGCGCTCAGAAGCGCTGACACGGGCCAAAGTATCATGATTCCCGCCAAAAGACCGCACAACATTCCGATAAATGAATTGCACTGCTTTAAGACGGGCAGCTTCATGCTCAGCTTGAGCGCTCCCGTAAGGAGCATTATAATAAGCTTTGTCGCCGCCGCAAGAACCGCGAATACTATAATATTCAATATAACCCGCGTAATCGAATCCGCCAGCGCCCGCATAACGCTCTCCGCCGCGTTTTGGACGGGCTTCTCAACGCTCTTTCTTATAAAATCGGGCATTGCGTCGATTGAATCATACGCATTTTGATATCCGTTTTCGTCCTGCGCGTTTGAAATAAGCCTTTCTTCAACAGCATCCGAAACCTTTTCCGGAATCGGCGTCAGGTAAACGGCGTCCGTCACATAAGGATATATCAGCGCGGCAACAAAAAGCGATATAACTACGCTCGAAAGCTTTAAAACAGCGCTCGCCGCGCCCTTCTTCATCGCAAAGACGGCAAAAAGAAAAACAAATATTAACGAAAGCACATCTATAATCACGTTATCACCTCCTCAAAATCACTCGCGCCTGAGTATTTCCGTATTCCCGCCGGAAAAGACAACCGCGCTCGTTCCGTTTTCAAACGGAGCCGCGTATTTAACCGGAGCCGACGCTTCAAGTGTTGTCTTGACCTTTCCGTTCCCCCGCACTATGTCCACGTTGTTTCCGTAGGACGCCGCCGCATATGCTCCGTTTACACATATATATTCAACATTTTGCGGAAATTGCGCCTCGCCGCGTTTTTTCCCCGTTTTGTCGTATATCTCCATAACAGAGCCGCCGCCCGATTCCGCCGAAAGGGACGAAAACGCCAAACACACCATGTCGTCTTGGGAAATATCCGCCGCCAAAAGCTGTCCGGAGGAAAACTCAATCTCTCCCGTTTTCTCTCCGTCGGCACGGTAGATATCCAATCCCGACGCGCCGAGGCATAAAAACGAACCGTTTTTATTAAAATGCACCGAAAAATACAGCCTGTCCCGAACGTCAAACACGCTTTCCGCGTCCTCGCGGTTAAATTCGGCTATAGTGACGGTGCTTCCCGTGCTTCCGTTCTCCAAATTTGCCTCCGTAATCAGAAGACGGCGGTTATTCGAGCTTATATCCATATCCACAAAGCTGTTTCCGCTCACCTTATAGCGATACACCGCCTCGCCGCTTTTTCTGTACACCGTTATTACGGCGTCATAGCCGACCTGCTCGGTGGCTGCGGCAAAAAAGCCGTTGGAATTTGTCACAAGGGATATTATGTTTCCCTCCGCCCGTGTGATATTTATAAGCGTGCCGTTTTCATATAAATGTATAGTCGTTCCGCCGTAATCCCCCGCAACGCAGTAATTCCCGCTCGAATCGATTATCGGATCCGACAGCATATATGTATCCCCCGAAACGGACGACGCGTTTTTATCGACTATCACAAACCCGCCTCCGGAAACGATGCCTATAATATCGCCCATCGGCGCGGGTCTTCCCGCCAGAGCGGAGCCGAGTGTGCCGCTCTTTTCGCTTTCAAAGCCGAGCAGCACCCTTTCACTGTCGTAATTATTGCTGTTTGCTTCGTAAAATTGGCACACCGCCACTACGATAAAGGCGATAAGCGCCAAAATCAACACCGATGTTTTTAAAATATCGGCAGCCTTTATTTTATTCAAAGCCTATCACCTCTCAATATACTACCTCTTCAAGCCTGAGTCCCTGCGGAGGAGCCGTTATTCCGCCGAGACGGCGATCCTTTTCCTCTATGATTTTTTTAACCTCCGCCGCCTCAAGCTTACCGTTCCCCACATAGACGAGAGTTCCCGCAATTATCCGCACCATGTTGTATAAAAATCCGTTCGCCGTTGCCGTTACGGTAATCAGGCTCCCCGCCTTTTCGACTTCTACCCTTTTTAAATTCCGCACCGTAGTCTTAACCCTGCTGCCCGACGCCATAAACGCCGCAAAATCCTTTTCTCCCGCCATATACGAGGCGGCTTCCTTCATCCTCTCCACGTCAAGCTTTATCGGATAATGCCACACAAACCTTGAAATAAACGGGTCGTCATGCTCCGAATTAAGTATTCTGTAGCAATACGTCTTTTCCTTTGTGTCATATCTCGCGTTAAAGCTCTCCGCCGCCTCCTCGCACTTAACAGCGCGGATGTCCTTCGGAAGATACATATTAAGAACAAGCGGCAGCTTCCCCACAGGTATTGACGTGTCCATCTCAAAGCTTGATACATGCATTGCCGCATGCACCCCCGCGTCCGTCCGCGAGCATCCGGTAACCGTCACTTCCCTGTTCGCTATGCGCGACAGCGCCCCTTCAAGCGCCTCCTGGACGGTTATCCCGTTTTTCTGGCGCTGCCAGCCGTGATACTCCGTCCCGTCGTATTTTATCGTCAGCTTCAGATTCATACGCTTCCTCCGATCAGTCTGAGGGCTGTAATCGCCGCCGCCGCAAGCGCCGCCTCAATAAACGCAAGCACATCGCACCTTTTATACTTCAATATCTTGTACGACGTGCGGTTGTTCCCTCCGCGGTAGCATCGTGTTTCCATTGCCATCGCAAGCTCGTCGGCGCGTCTGAACGCGCTTACAAAGAGCGGCACGAACAGCGGCACCATCGCCTTTGCCTTTGTTATGAGATTGCCGCTTTCAAAATCGCCTCCGCGAGAGGTTTGCGCCTTCATTATCTTTTCCGTCTCATCGACAAGGGTCGGTATAAACCTAAGCGCAATGCTCATCATCATCGCTATCTCGTGGGACGGAAATCCTATGCGCGACAACGGCTTCATAAGCCTTTCAATTCCGTTTGTCAGCGTCATCGGGCTCGTTGTAAGCGTAAGGAGACTGCTTCCCGCAACAAGCAGAAGGATTCGCACCGTCATGCTCACCGCAAGATAAACGCCGTTCTCCGTTATCCTTATAATCCCGAAGCTGAATAAATCGTTTCCCCCTCTTGTCATGAAAAGGTTAATAATTGCCGTAAACGCCACGAGCAGCGCCACAGGCTTTAATCCCCTCAGTATAAACATAAGCGGAACCCGCGACAGCGCAATGCACACCGCCGTTATCAATACAATAAATATGTACTGCGCCGCCGTTTTAACCGTAAAGAGAAGGATCATATATACAATGAGAAGTATCAGCTTAGTCCTCGGGTCAAGCCTGTGTATCGGCGACTGAGCCGCATAATACTGCCCCAACGTTATATCCTTAAGCATCGGCTCACCCCTTCAGTTTATTATATATTGCGTCCGCCGCTTCGCCGACAGTCAGTATGTCGGACGCCAGATTCCATCCCATTTTGTTGAGCCTTGCGATAAGCCTTGATATCTGCGGCACATCGAGCCCTATATCAAGAAGCCTTTCCGCGTCCGAATAAACCTCTCTCACTCCGCCGCACAAAACCGCCTCGCCGTCGTTCATCACCAAAACCTTGTCCACCGTCCTCGCGACGTCCTCCATGCTGTGGCTCACAAGCACAACGCTCCTGCACCATGTTTTCTTAATTTCCGAAAGCATTTCCAAAAGCTCGTCGCGCCCTGCCGGGTCAAGCCCCGCCGTCGGCTCGTCAAGTATAAGGACCTCAGGCTTCATCGCCAACACACCCGCTATGGCGGCTCGCCTTTTCTCTCCTCCGCTCAGCTCAAAGGGCGAGGACTGCTCATATTTTTCATCAAGCCCGACAAGCTTCATCGCCTTTCTTGCCCGCTCCTCGGCGTCTTCCTCTGAACAGCCCAGGTTTTTCGGGCCGAAGCATATGTCCTTTAATACGGTTTCCTCAAAAAGCTGATGCTCAGGGTACTGAAACACAAGCCCTATCCTTCCCTTTAACGCCTTCACCGTGTTTTTTGTGGTTTTAAGATCCGTGCCGAAGGCCTTCACCGTGCCGCTTGCCGCCTTTATCAGCCCGCACATCAGCTCCGTCAGGGTTGACTTTCCGCTCCCCGTGTGACCGATTATCCCCCAAAACTCCCCGTCGTTTATTTCAAGGGAGACGTTTTTTACCGCCGCCGTTTTATCCGGAGAATTTGAGTCGTAATAATATGAAACATTGTCAAGGCTTATCAAAGCCATAGCGTTCACCCCCTTTGGGAATAAAGCTTTTCAAGCTCCTCCGCACATTCCTCCGTCCGAAGCACATCGGCGCGTATGTCGACGCCCTTTTCCCGCAGCATATGGCATAAAAGCGTCACCTGCGGCACGTCAAGCCCGAGGGATTCCATTTTTTCGGTTTGCGAAAATACCCTCCCCGGCACATCGTCCATGACAATGCGCCCCTTGTCGAGAACGACAACTCTGTCAGCCTTTGCCGCCTCGTCCATGTAATGGGTTATCATTACAACGGTTATGCCGAGGTTGCTTTTAAGCTCCTTTACCGTCGCCATGACTTCCCTTCTGCCCTTCGGGTCGAGCATGGCGGTCGGCTCGTCAAACACTATCACCTCGGGCTCCATTGCGATTATTCCCGCGATTGCGGCACGCTGCTTCTGTCCGCCGCTCAGTAAATGCGGAGCCTTCTTCCGCATATCGTACATATCCACCGCGCGAAGCGCCTTCTCAACGCGGCTGTGCATTTCGTTATACTCCACGCCGAGATTTTCAAGCCCGAACGCCACGTCCTCCTCAACGGTTGTCGCCACTATCTGATTGTCGGGATTCTGGAACACCATTCCCACGCTTTTTCTTATGTCATACGTCTTCTTTTCGTCGCGCGTGTCAATTCCGCCGACATATACGCTGCCGCCGCTCGGCAGAAGTATTGCGTTAAAGTGCTTCGCCAAGGTGGACTTTCCGCTTCCGTTGCGCCCAAGCACCGCCGTAAAGGAGCCCTTCTCTATTTCAAGCTCTATTCCGTCAATAACCCTCGTCCCGTCGTCATATTCAAATACAAGCTTCTTTGTCTCGATAAGGCTCACCTTTCCCACCTCGCAGTTGCGCCGCAGGGCAGATATATTCCGCTTGCCGTTACCTTCAGCCCTATCTCGTCGGCTTCAACCTTTCCCTTCGGCAGCGCAAGCTTCAGAATGTTCTTCATCACCGTGGGCGCAAGCCCCGCGGTGTAGGAATTTATAATAAAAAATATCGGGTCGTCTGACAAAAGCCTCGCGCACCTTTCAACAAAATCCCACAAACATTCCTCCAATTTCCATACCTCGCCCCCCGGGCCCCGCCCGTAGGAGGGCGGATCCATTATAATTGCGTCGTACTTTTTGCCGCGGCGTATCTCGCGCTCCGCAAACTTCATGCAGTCATCGACAATATAGCGTATGTAATTGCCCGAAACGCCCGATAATTCCGCGTTTTCCTTTGCCCACGCGACCATTCCCCTCGCCGCGTCGACATGGCATACATCCGCTCCCCCCAGGCTTGCGGCGACGGTAGCCGCGCCCGTGTAGGCGAAAAGGTTTAAAACCTTCGCACCCTTCCGCCCCTTGAGCTTGTCCGTAATATAATCCCAGTTCACCGCCTGCTCGGGGAACAGCCCCGTATGCTTGAATCCCATCGTCTTTATGTTGAATTTCATATCCCCGTAGGATATCGCCCATCTGTCGGGCGTATTCCTTTTGTAATCCCAGCTGCCTCCGCCCGAGGAAGAGCGGCGGTATATTGCGTTGACCCTTTCCCACGCGCCCTCGTCAGCCTTCTTTTTCCATATTATCTGCGGATCGGGACGCGAGAGGATAACCTCCCCCCATCTTTCAAGCTTCATCCCGCCGCAGGTGTCTATACATTCATAATCCGTCCATTTATCGGAAGCCCACATGGCGTATCCTCCCATTAAATCATACTTAATCTATTGTATCATAAACAGCGCTCTTTCGTCAACCTCAAACGCGCCTATCTTTTTATTGACTTGTTAAAATGATTGCGTTATAATTGCACTGCAACCTTGGATTTGCGTCAAACTACAACCTTAAACGGAGCTGCGATTATGAATCCCGATATATGCGAAACCGAAAAGCTTTTGAATGTCATAATGGATCTCGGCAAGGAAATGCTCATGTGCGGCGCGGAGGTCAACCGCGTGGAGGACACCGTCTCGCGCCTTTGCGGCGCGTATAATTTGCGCAACGCCGAAATCTTTTCCATAACGTCGCTGATCCTCGTTTCCGTCAAGGATGAGGGCGGCTTCTCCTTTTCCCTTTCGAGGAGGATAACCTCCTATGTAATAAATCTGTACCGCCTCGAAGAGCTTAACGCCCTTTCGCGGACTGTATGCGCCACCCTTCCCGCCGCGGAGGATTTTGCCACCATGCTTGACGAAATCATAAAGCACAGCCATTTCAGCAAGCCTCTCAGGCTTCTCGGCTTTGTCCTTGCCTCAGGCGGCTATTCCGTCCTTTTCGGCGGCAATATGCGCGACGGGCTTTGCGCCGCCGTCATATCGCTCGTCATGTTCGCCATAGAGCGCCTTTTTACAAAGCTTTCCATAAACAATATGCTCTACAACTTCATTTCCTCCTTCGCGGCGGGTATCATGGCGTTTTTCTTCACCCGTATCGGGCTTGCCTGCAATATGGACAAGGTCATGATAGGCGATATAATGCTTCTCATCCCCGGTCTTGTGCTGACAAACGCCATCAAAGACATGATGAGCGGCGACACTATGGCGGGCTTCCTCCGTGTGTGCGAGGCGCTGCTCACGGCGGTAGCAATTGCGCTCGGCTTTGTGCTTTCCATGATGCTTACGGGGGTGGTAAAATGAGTTATATCGTATCTGTCGCGTCCGCCGTTGTCGGCACTATCGGCTTCTGCCTGTTTTTCAGGCTCAGGTTTAACCGCCTGCCCATAATCGCCGTACTCAGCGCGCTTTGCTATACGTCATATCTTGTCGTTCTCAGGCTTAATCTGTCCGACTTTGCCGCAAATACCGCGGCAGCCGTAATTACCGCCGCCCTGTCCGAATTTATGGCGATCGTTTTCCGCGCCCCGGTGACGGTCTTTCTCATCCCGTCGATACTTCCCCTTATCCCGGGCGCCGCGCTGTACTACACAATGGAGGCGATTTTCAAGAACGATATCCGCGCCGCCGTGTATTACGCCGCGTCCATGTGCCGCGCGATAGGCGGTCTCGTTTTCGGGATAATCATCGTCTCAACAATTGTCCGCTGCTTCCGCGACAGGAAAAATCGCCAATAAAAAATCTGCGGATCGGTATTGATTTTTCACCCCGAAAAGGCATATACTGTATAGATGAAAGGCGGGATTAAACATGACGAACGAAAAAAACAACCCTGCAAGCGGTGCTGAAAAGCTTTTCGCAAAAATGATTGACCGCGAATATGCCGAAATGGCTGACCTGCCCGAAGACCGAATATGGGCGGACGACCCCGATTCCATCTTTGACCCCGAGGAGCAGATAGACGAAACAAAGGATACCGATGTAAAAGGTCGGTAACGGGAGAACCGTGCGGGTTCTTCCGTGCGTGTCGACTTTGTCGACACGCTCAGACGCGGCTCTCGCCGCGTCCTTTTTTTATTTCAATTGTGAACCTTTCTCTGCTTTTTGCGGTTGACAATTCAAGCCCCGTATGCTATAATTTTCTGCGGCAATGCCCCTTCGCGGCTTTCTCCGCGGCGGCATTTAATATAAATATCGAAAGGAATGTCATTATGAACACAAACCGAACCTCACGCAACGGCAAGGTCTATTCAATGGCGGTAATTGCGCTGATGACGGCAATCACCTGCGTCGTCGCCCCCTTTTCCGTCCCTATCGGGCCCGTGCCGATTTCCCTTACCACCCTCGCAATCTATCTTTCGCTCTATATCCTCGGTTGGAAAAAGGCGGCGGTCAGCTGCCTGCTCTACATTCTCATCGGGCTTGCGGGCGTTCCCGTATTTTCGGGCTTCACAGGCGGAATTGCCAAGCTTTTGGGCCCCACCGGCGGATATATTATCGGCTATATCCCCATGGCTCTTATCGCCGGTCTCGCGATTGACAAATTCCCCCGAAGGCTGCTTCAATTCGCGGGGCTGATTGTCGGCACGGCTGTATGCTACGCCTTCGGAACCGCGTGGTTCTGCTTTCAGTCAGGCAGCGGCTTGGCTGCGGCGCTTTCGCTCTGCGTTTTTCCGTTTATCCCCGTGGATTTGGTCAAAATGATTATCGCAAGCATTGCCGCCCCCGAAATAAGAAAGCGGCTCGATAAAGCAAAAAAGTCTTAATACGCAAAAAATGCGCCGACAAAGGTCGGCGCAT
>CAZIBK010000050.1:0-9457 GCA_964537125.1 uncultured Oscillospiraceae bacterium | reverse complement strand
TAACAAAACGCCGCAGCAAAGGAAAACAAAGGGAAAACTGTAAAAACCCATCATCTTTTGTATTTTTAAATCGGAGCATCAGCCGGCTCATATTTATTTCCGCACAAATTACCGCAGTGCAAAAATATACACTGCGGTATTTTAATGAGCCGATTACCGACGGCGCTTTAAGCCGCCGATGGTAAGGCGCTTCCTTGACCTATTCGTCAAACTGTCCGTTGTAAAGACCTGCGTACATTCCGCCCTTCTTTATAAGCTCGCTGTGCGTGCCTTCCTCCGCGATACGGCCGTCGGATATAACGATTATCTTATCCGCTTCGCGTATAGTCGACAGACGGTGAGCTATTACAAAGCTGGTTCTTCCGTACATAAGGTTTTTCATAGCCTCCTGAATTTTAAGCTCCGTTCTCGTATCTACGCTGGAGGTTGCCTCATCCAGAATCAGTATCTCCGGGTCGGCAATCATTGCACGGGCGATTGAAAGGAGCTGCCTTTGCCCCATGCTGACATTGGATGCGTCGTCGGTGAGGATAGTGTCATATCCTTCCGGCAGCCTCTCTATAAACTCGTGGCAGTTTGCCAGACGCGCCGCGTACTCAACATCCTCGTCGCTGGCGTCAAGATTGCCGTAACGTATGTTTTCACGAACAGATACGCTGAACATGTGCGTATCCTGCAGAACTATGGCAATCTTTGCTCTCACCGAATCCTTTGCCACGTTCTTTATGTTTGTTCCGTCGATAAGTATCTCGCCCTTTTCCACATCGTAGAAGCGCGTCAGAAGGTTTACTATGGTAGTCTTTCCCGCACCCGTGGGACCGACAAGCGCCACCGTCTGCCCGGGATCCGCTTTGAGCGACACGTCCTTCAGAATAAGTCTCTTCTCGTCATAGCCGAAGTCGATATGCTTTATCTCCACATCGCCCTTCACATGACCGAGCTCGGGATAATTTTCCTCTCCCGCGTATTCGTTCGGTTCGTCCATTACCTCAAACACTCTCTCCGCGCCCGCAAGAGCCGACTGTATTGTCGAGAACAGGTTTGCCAAATCGTTTATCGGGCGTGAAAATTGGGTCGAATAGCTGAGAAACAGCACAACGCTTCCCACGGAAAGAGGTTGGAACCCGAGCACCTGATTTACCGCAAGAAGACCTCCCGCGAACGCCGTAATGGCGTAGTTCATATTGTTGAACATACCCATTATCGGAGCCACAAGCCCCGAAAAAATCTGAGCCTTTACGGCGGTATTGTAGTAGAGCCTGTTTTTCTCCTCAAATTCCTCGCATATTTTTTCCTCGCGGCAGAACACCTTTACGGCGTACTGACCGGATATTGTTTCCTCAATATGACCGTTCAGATTGCCCAGCGCCATCTGCTGCTGCACATAAAACCTGCCCGTGCGCCTTGCTATCGCCGCCGTCACATTTAGCATAACCGGTATCATGATAAGCGTTATGACAGTCAATATCGGGCTGACATATATCATGAGGAACAATGTGCCGACAAGGGTTATCACGCCCGAAAAAATCTGCGTTATGGACGTGGAAAGAGTCTGGCTCACCATGTCCACATCGTTTGTCATGCGGCTCATCAGCTCGCCGTGCGTTCTCTTGTCGAAATACGGTATTGAGAGCTTCTCCAGCTTTTCAAAAAGCTCCATTCGTATTTTCTGCACAGTTCTCTGCGATATGACCGCAAGCAGAATACTCTGCGCTCCCTGCGCCGCCGCGTTCAGCAAATAAAGCCCCGCAAGCAGAAGCAAAAGCCCCGCAAGGTATTTAAAATCAATATTTCCGCTGCCTATCTCATCCGTTATAGGCTTTATTATATATGTACCGCCAAGGTTTGCTACCGTTCCGAAAATTACCAGCAAAAACACTGCCAATATTGCAACGCGGAAGGAAAGAAGGTATTTTGCGACTCTGAAAAGCGTACCCTTCGCGTTTTTTGCCTTTTCGCCGTTTCCTCTTCCTCCGGGAGGGCCTCCCGGACCGCCTCCGGGACCGCCGCCCGGTCCGCCTCCGGGTCCTCCCGCGGGCATTTTCTTTTCAGCCTTCATTCTTCTCCCTCCATCTGTGAATAATATATCTCCTGATAAACACGGTTATTCTTCATCAGCTCGTCATGCGTACCGCTTCCCACGATTTCTCCGTTCTCCATAACGAGTATTGTATCCGCGTTCCTCACCGCCGAAATCCTCTGCGCTATCAAAATAAGCGTCGTATCTCCGAGCTCTTCCTTAAGCGCCTTTCGTATAAGCCCTTCGGTCTTTGTGTCAACCGCGCTTGTGGAGTCGTCGAATATAAGTATCTTAGGCTTCTTTATAAGAGCTCTCGCGATAGAAAGCCTCTGCTTCTGACCGCCCGAGAAATTCACGCCGCGCTGTCCGAGCAAGGCGTTATAGCCGTCGGGGTTTTTGCCGATAAATTCCGCCGCCTGCGCCATAGAAGCCGCTTCCTCGATTTCCTCCATGTCAGCGTCCTCCTTGCCCCAGCGGAGGTTGTCGGAAATGGTGCCGGAGAAGAGTATAACATTCTGCTGTACCATGCCTATGCTGCGGCGAAGGGTTTCTATGTCGTAGTCGCGCACATCCGTTCCGTCCACCAGAACGCTGCCTCCCGTCACATCGTAAAGACGCGGTATGAGGTTTACAAGCGTTGTCTTTCCCGAACCCGTTGAGCCCAATATCGCCACGGTTTTCCCCGGCTCTGCGGTAAAGGATATGTTCTTCAAAACGTCCTCGCCGCCCGCGCCGCGGTAACGGAATGAAACGTTTCTGAATTCAAGTCTGCCTTCCTTTACAGCCTCATGCCTTGCGTCCTCTTTGTCGGATATATCAACCTTTTCGTCAAGCACCGCGCTTATACGCGCCGCGCTTGCCTGCGCACGGGACAGCGACATAAACATCATGCTCATCATTGTAAGGGAAGAAAGTATTCTTGTCGCATATGTAACGAATGCCGAAACCTCGCCGACCTTCATCGTGTTGTTGCCTACCAGCGCCGCGCCGAACCAGAATATAGCCACCACCGCAATATTCATGACTATAGTCACCAACGGCATCATCAGCGCCATACGCTTGTTTGCCGTGATTGATATATCGACATATTCGTCGTTCGCGTCTCCGAAGCGCTTTGTTTCATGGTCTGCGCGGTTGTACGCCTTGACAACTCTTATGCCCGTAAGGTTTTCCTGGATTACGGCGTTCACCTTGTCAAGCTTATCCTGAACCTTGCCGAACAGCGGAAATGTTATCTTGACGTTTGTAATTATTATCGCAAGAATAACAGGTATCGCAAACGCAAATACAAGAGCAAGCTTAACGTTTATCATACAGGCATATGCAAGACCGCCCAAAAAGGTCATCGGCGCGCGGACAAGCATCCTCAATGCCATACCGAGAAGATTTTGCAGCACTACAACATCGTTTGTCGTCCTCGTAACAAGCGATGCTGTGGAAAAACGGTCTATGTTTGCGAATGAAAATTCCTGTATCTTTTTATAAATGGCGTCCCTGAGCCTGTATCCGAAATACTGGCTTGCCTTTGTCGCAAACACCAAGGACCCCGCTCCGCCTACAAGTCCCACAAGCGCGATAAGCACCATCTTTACGCCGCATTTTAAAACATATAACGAGCCCATGCCGCCGACTATACCGTTGTCAACAATATCGCTCATAATGTTTGGCTGCTTCAGATCGCAATAGACCTCCAGCACCATCAGAAGCGGAGCCAATATCACCCATAGCCACGCACCCTTAAGGTATTTTAAGTATCGCTTCATTTTTCTGTTATCATTCCCTTCCTTTTAATTATAATCCTCCGCGTCTATACCGAGAAGCTTCAAAAGTCTCCCCTTCATCTTACCGAGAAGAAAGAGAAATTCCCCATACTCCTTTTCGTCAAACACAGAGAACACCTCTCTGTCCATTTCGGCAAACATCTTTCCGACATTCTCATGCGCTTCTCTGCCTTTATCTGTTATATATACGCGCATTGTCCTGTGATCTGCCGGATCGCTCTTTCTTTCTATGAGCCCGTTTTTCTCCATGGTTTTGAGCATCACCGTTATTGTTGCGGGGGCCTTTTTTTCCTGCTTTGCAATATCCGACTGAATACATCCGTTGTTAATAGTCAGATATCGAAGTATCGGCGGCTGCCCTTTCCCGAGATCAAGCGCGGAAAGCGCCTGATTCATTTTCAAAAAGTGAAGGTGCGTAACATCGCCGAATAGCTTCCCCGGCTTCATCGCTTCCTCATCTTTCGGCATAATAAATCATTCCCTCCCTTCCTGTTTGATAGAATAATTTTAGCATACTAATTATACCTCGTCAATACTTTTCACAAAATATTAACGAAAAAAAAGACCGCAAATCACTGCGGCGCTAAAATTTCATTCAAAATATCCTTCGGTTCCTTTGCCAAGGTTTTCGCTCCGTTTTCAATCAAAAACTCACGGTCGCGGAAGCCCCACTCCACTATTATTGCGTCCATTCCCGCGTTTTCGGCGGTTTTGATATCCACATCCGAATCACCTATGTACACGGCGCGCTCCCGCTCAGACCCAAGCTCCGTCAAAACGGCGTTTACCGAATCGGGCGCGGGCTTGCGCCTTACGCCCTCTCTTTCGCCCGCGGCGCAGTCAAAAAGCCCCTTGAAATACCTTTCACAAAGCGCTTTTACGGCATAGTCCGCCTTGTTGGAGACAACCGCCGTTTTGCAGCCCTTTTCGCGGAGCGAGGTCAAAAGCTCCGTTATGCCGTCATAGGGTCTTGTGCTGTCGGCGCAATGCAGGGCGTAATGCGCCGTAAAATCGGAATACACCCTGTCAACCGCTTCCTTTTCCGTTCCCTTCGGAACGCTGCGCTCAATGAGCTTTCGTATACCGTTTCCCACAAAGCTCCGCACCTCGTCAAGGCTTCTCTCCGCAAAGCCCGACCTTCCGAGCGCAAAATTAAGGCTTGCTTTAAGATCCTCCAATGTGTACAGGATTGTCCCGTCCAAATCGAATATTACCGTATCATACCGCAACGCGGTTCACCCCTTCAGTATTTTTCCCTATAAGAAAAGAGCAAATATTGACGCTCCGACCACCGTTATCAAGCCCGATGTCACTATCGACAGGCTTCCCATCGCGCCCTCTGTTTCACCCAATTCCATCGCCTTTGCCGTTCCTATCGCGTGGGACGCTGTTCCGAGGGCAACGCCTCGCGCTATAGGCTCCTTTATCCCGAATATCTTAAAAACGGCTCCCGCAAACACGTTTCCGATTATTCCCGTTATAATTATGACCGCCGCCGTTACCGGCACATAGCCGCCCAGCTCCTCGGACACGCCCATGCCGATTGCGGTCGTTACGGACTTCGGCAAAAGCGTCACATATTCCTCATGGCTCAGACCGAAAAGGAGCGCCATTAAAAATATGCACCCCATACTCGCGACCGATCCCGCGAGTATTCCTCCGAATATCGCCGCAGGGTTTTTCTTTAAAAGCGACAGCTTTTCATAAAGCGATATCGCAAGGCATACCGTTGCTGGCGTCAGAAAGTAGCTTATATACTTTGCTCCCTCGTAATATGTGTCGTAGTCTATTCCCAAAAAAATCAGCGCCGCCGCCGTCAGTATTACCGACACGAGAAGCGGATTCAAAAGCGCCGTCTTGAACCTTTTCCTCAAAAAAATCCCGATCTCATACGCCGCAAGGCTTATCAACGCCCCGAAGAAGACCGAGCCCTTTATCAAATCAATCATTTGCCCTTCCTCCCCGAATGTCCCGAACGTATTATTGCCTGCGTGACCCGACCCGCCACTGCCATGACCGCAAACGTTGACACAAAGGTTATGACAACATACGCCCCTGCCTTCGGCTTTATCACATCCCATGAATTTATTATCCCCACTGCCGCGGGAATAAACATTACAGGCATTAAATCAACCAAAAGCTTTCCCGCGTCCTTCACCCATTCAAGCCTTATGATCTTAAACACAAGGCATAAAAGCATTATTACAATGCCGTAAATGCTCGCGGGTATCGGAAGCGGAATAACACTGTTCAAAACCTCTCCGATAAAGGATACGCCAAGTATTATACATAGCTGCAATAAATATTTCAACGTCCGCACTCCTTAAAAAAGGGCCGCCGAATGGCAACCCTTTACTTCCTGCAATTGCTCGGATATGTACGCTTACAAAAGGCTCTTAATAATCTCAACGCATTTTTCAAGACCGAACTTGCTGCTGTCAAGGCAAAGATCATAGCTTTCGGCGGCGCCCCAGTGCTTCGTGGAGTAGAAGTTATAATACGACGCTCTCTCCTTGTCTATACGCTTTACTCTCTTTTCAGCCTTTCCCGGCGCAATGCCGTCGCGGTCAATTGCGCGCTTTATCCGATCCTCGATCGGCGCGTGTATAAATACGTTCAGAACCTTCGGATAATCCTTCAAAACGTAGTCCGCGCAGCGACCCACAATAACGCAGCTTTCGCGGTCGGCGATATTCCTTATAGTCTGCATCTGAGCGAGGAAAACCTTGTGATTGAGCGGCATTTCGCCCGAATCATATCTCGTTGCCGAGAAAGAAAGTATCGCCGAAAGCGGCTTCTCGTCATTTTTCTCGAATATTTCCTTGCAAAGTCCGCTCTCCCGCGCAGCCTCCACAAGAAGCTCGCTGTTGTAGCACTTGATTCCCAAGTCTTCCGCAAGCTTAAGACCCACCATTCGTCCGCCTGAACCGTACTGCCTTCCGATTGTCACAATTGTGTTTGCCATTTTCATTTCCTCCTTAATATTAAATTTTTAATTTTGCTCCTTTTTTCTTCTGTTTGCGTCCTTCGCTCTGAGGTCTGCCGAAAGAATCTTCTTCCTTATTCTGAGACTGCTCGGCGTTACCTCCAAAAGCTCGTCGTCCGCGATAAATTCCAGGCATTCCTCCAAACTCAGCTCCCTGTGAGGAACAAGCCTCAACGCCTCGTCGCTGCCTGCCGCGCGCATATTTGTCGCCTGCTTTTTCTTGCATACGTTTACCACGATATCCTCCGCTCTGGAGCTTTCGCCTACTACCATGCCCTCGTATACCTCAACGCCGGGCCCTATGAACATAGTGCCTCTGTCCTGCGCGTTGAACAGACCGTATGCCACGCTTTCGCCCGTCTCATAGGAAATAAGGGAACCGCGTGAACGCGCAAATGTCTCGCCCTGACGGAACGGCTCGTATGCGTCAAACACATGATTTATTATTCCCGTCCCCTTTGTGGCTGTCATGAGCTCGCCTCTGTAGCCGATAAGTCCGCGCGACGGAATCCTGAATTCCATCTTTGTATAGCCCTGAGCCGACGGAGCCATGTTCGTCATGCTGCCGTGTCTCACGCCCACTCCCTCCATGACTACGCCCGTATATTCGTCCGGCGCCTCTACCGTCAGTATCTCAACGGGTTCGCACAAAACCCCGTCTATTTCCTTGTTTATTGTTCTGGGCTTTGAAACCTGGAACTCGTAGCCCTGGCGCCTCATATTTTCGATAAGCACCGAAAGATGAAGCTCGCCGCGCCCCGAAACGATAAAGCTTTCGGTAGAATCCGTATCCGCCACCTTAAGGCTTATGTTTGATTCAAGCTCGCGGTTCAGTCTGTCCCTCAGATGACGGCTCGTCACATACTCGCCCTCGCGCCCCGCAAAGGGACTGTCGTTTACGCTGAAGGTCATCGAAAGCACCGGTTCGTCAACCGCCGTAAATTCAAGCGGCTCAGCCGCGCCCTGAGCGCATATGGTATCTCCGATATTTATCTTCTCGATTCCCGATATTGCAACTATTTCACCGGCTCCCGCTTCGTCAACCGTCTCCTTCTTAATATCCTTATAGGTAAGAAGCTTCGTCGCTCTGGCGTTGTAGGGGTTTTCCCCCTCTCTGCATACCGTCACGGGCATATTTGTCTTTACAATGCCTCGGTTAATGCGCCCCACGGCAATGCGCCCCGTGAACCGGTCATAGTCGATATTTGAAACCAGCATCTGAAATTCTCCGTCCCTCGTATCCTTCGGCGCGGGGATGTGCGACAAAATAAGGTCAAAAAGCACGGTTAAATCTTCGGTATGCTTTTCGGGAGAAAGGCTTGCCCATCCGTCACGGCCCGAAACATATACAACCGGAGCCTCAAGCTGCTCTTCGGTAGCGTCAAGGTCTATAAATAAATCCAAAAGCTCGTCCGTAACCTCATACGGTCTTGCGTTCGGTCTGTCAACCTTGTTTATCACCATTATGGGGCAAAGGTCGAGCGCAAGCGCCTTTTTAAGCACAAATCTCGTCTGAGGCATACAGCCCTCAAAAGCGTCTACCAGCAAAAGCACGCCGTCAGCCATTTTCAGCCCTCGCTCCACCTCGCCGCCGAAATCGGCGTGACCGGGAGTATCGATTATATTTATCTTAACGCCCTTATATACAAGGGACGTATTCTTCGCAAGAATGGTTATGCCTCTCTCCTTTTCCAATTCATTCGAGTCCATGACTCTTTCGTCAACCTGCTCATTGTCGCGGAAAACGCCGCTCTGCTTGAGCATTGCGTCAACAAGCGTTGTCTTGCCGTGATCAACGTGCGCAATGATCGCAATATTTCTTATGTTCTGCGGTTCTGTCACTTAAAATTCTTCTTTCCTCATGAAAATTTGCTTTTTTCATATACCCTCTCATCTATGCTTTTCTGTGACAAACGCGCTCCACGAATCCGCGTACTGCAGCAAAAGCAGCAGCGGACATTCCTTTGTCGCGACGCTCTTATTGTCGTCAACATATTGTCCGTCGTGGTAGATTACCGCCTGTACCTCCTCCTCCGAAAGGTGTATGTGCGGCAGCGCAAGGTAAATACTTCTCACCGGTACCGAAAGATATGTCAGATTGTTGTTGAACGAATACGGCACGTTCGCCTGATATCCGTATCTCTGCTGCTTCTCCGTCGGCTTGTTTTTAATATATTGGGGCTGTCCCGGCATACCGACCTTCCCCAAATCGTGTATCAAAGCCACAATAACACAGCTTTCATCGTCAATGCCCGGCGCAAGCGCATGCTTTAATCTCAGCATATTCTCGCACACATTCACGCTGTGCTCCAACAGTCCCCCCTCTTTTGAAAGGTGGAAGCGCGTGCTCGCGGGAGCTGTCAGGAATTCCGTCTCGTTCTCCATGAACTCTATCAGCCGGTCAAATTCCTCTTTTCTGTCCACTATCACACTCTTTAAGCGCTCATAACGCTCCATAACCGTTGCCATAATGCGCCCTCCAATATCCTTTATCTAAGATATTATATACCAAACGCGCGCCTTTTGCAACAACAAAAATCAATACTTTCCTCAATTTCCGTACATAACCTCATATCTTTATTTTAAACACTTCCGCCTTTTTTATTATCCGCATATTTTCCCCTTGTACAGATAAACAGCCCTGCCGGCTGAGCCGCCGCAGGGCTGTTT